>SVJW01000030.1 GCA_015068735.1 Oscillospiraceae bacterium | reverse complement strand
AGGTCTTGTAACAACCGACTGTATGTTTATGTGCAGCCGTGACGGCGTAAACTGGTACAGATATAAAGAGGCATTTTCGGCTCCGGGATACGAGGATGAGGATAACTGGACATACGGCGATTGCTACCTTGCGTACAGTATGATTGACGGAGACGAAAAAAATTACTATATGTACGATATTGACTGCCATTTAAGTTTTGACAAAGCAAAGCCTTTAAACCGCTACGAAATCAGAAAAGACGGTTTCGCTTGTATAATGGCAGGTGGAGAGGACAGGGTTATGATTACAAAGCCCTTTATATTTGAAGGAACTGACCTGCACCTTAATTTCTCAACCTCTGCATTCGGTTCAATTTACATTGACCTTCTCGACGAGGAAGGAAACGAAATCCCCGGTAAAACTACATTTGAAATTTACGGCGATACTGTAGACCGCAAAATCTCCTTTGCCGACGGAAGTGATTTCTCCGAATACAGCGGAAAGGCCATCCGACTCCGCTTCAGAATGAGAGACTGCAAGATTTATTCAATGAAGTTTGAGTGAGATGATTTTATGAAAAAAGCAATAGATATGCACACCCATATAAATACGGGAAGTAAGTTTGATTCCTCTCCAAATAGCCTTTTGTATGATGCATCTTTGGAGTATCTTATGAAGATGAATGAAGCGGCAGGGATTGAGAAAATGTTCTGCTCCACATTTTCCTCTGTGCTTTCCTGTGAGGAAGTGGAGAAAGAGAACGAGTTTTTGTACGAGCTTTCCCAAAAAACAGATTGTCTTTATCAATGGGTGGTTATTGACCCGAGGAATGACAATACCTTCCTTCAAGCGGAGAAAATGCTTGAAAGCCCCAAGAGTGTTGGGATAAAGCTTCATCCCCCGATGCACGGCTACAGCCTTAAAGAATTCGGGGACAAGATTTTTTCCTTTGCAGAAAAGTATAAAGCGATCGTACTTATTCATCCCGAACAAAGTCCAGACTACATTCTGCCGTTTGCAGAAAAGTACCCTGATGTGACTTTTATTATGGCTCATATGGGTGCATTTCGCGAGGATTCTTATGCAGATGCTATTGAATTTGCAAAGCATAACAATGTGTATATAGATACTTCAAGCTCCAACAGTATGAAGAACAAAGTCCTTGAATATGTGGTTGGAAGATGCGGCTCCGACAGTATTCTTTTCGGTACCGACACCTATGCAGCAGGATTCCAGAAAGGGCGAGTGGAGTATGCCCTTATTTCTGAAGAGGACAAGGAAAATATCCTTTGGAAAAATGCAGAAAGGTTGTTTCAGATATGAACATTACAGAATCAAAAATATGCGCAATTCTTTTTCCGGGAGAGAACAATCCTCGGAACAGCGAGGGATCCTTTTTAAAGCTTGACGATGGCAGAATCGCTTATGCTTTCAGCCGTTATATAGGGGACAGCCATTCGGATGATGCTCCCTGTAATATATCTTGTATTTATTCTTCCGACAACGGAAACAGTTGGGACACGAAAAATATTGAAACACTTGTTTCTGCAAAAGAATATGGGCAGACAAATGTTATGAGCGTTACTCTCCGCTATATGGATAACGGAGACATAGGACTTTTTTATATGTTGAAGATACATGATTCTCATATATCGTACTACTATCTCCGCCGATACAAAGGAAATTTTTCTGCCCCCTGCAAAGAAGTGAGAATTAATTCTGACAAGTATCCTGCTTATTATGTGATAAACAATGACCGCGTTGTAAGGCATTCTTCCGGCAAATGGATTATTCCTGCGGCGCTTCACGATGAGGACCGTGTTAATGAGGAAAGTCTGAGCCCGGATTTAAGGGGAACAGCAGTTTTCTTTATATCTGATGATGACGGAAAAAACTGGAAACTTGAAAAACCGAGATTGGTGCTTGATATTCCGCAAAGTAATTCCGGACTTCAGGAGCCGGGCGTGGTGGAGCTTCCCGGCGGTGTGTTGTATGCATATTTTCGTACGGATATGATGTGTCATTACGAAAGTGTATCTCTTGACAAAGGAAAAAGCTGGTTTGCACCGCAACCGTCGAAGTTCACTTCACCGACATCTCCAATGCTTATAAAACAAAATTTGTTTAGCGGAAAATACTATGCCGTATGGAATCCCGTTCCCCAATATCCCGGTAGGCCGAAGCCTGAAGGCTTGTGGATGGGCGGAAGGACACCTCTTGTGATTGCCGAATCGGAAGACGGCGTAAATTTCTCGGCCTATACGGCTTTAGATGATGATTTTGAAAGAGGTTTCTGCTACCCTGCAATAGAGTTTTTGGATGAGAAAACTTTGCTTGTTGCCTACTGCAGCGGAGGCAGGGAAGACGGAGG
The DNA here is from genome assembly GCA_015068735.1 of Oscillospiraceae bacterium. Lineage (GTDB taxonomy): Bacteria > Bacillota > Clostridia > UMGS1883 > UMGS1883 > UMGS1883. Next base: position 19,674 of record SVJW01000030.1, on the reverse strand, counting down.
CTGCCTTAACCGTATAACTATCAGAAAAATTATAGTTGAATAACAGAAAAAATGCACCGTTGTTTCGGTGCATTTTTTCTGTTAAAAACCTTGCAATAATATAAACGAAGTTTTATAATAAAAATAGATAGTAAAAGTATAAAAGAGGGGAATGGCGGATTATGAAAAAATTGCTCTGTGGTGGCACGGTTATAAATGTTTTTACCGATGAGATGGAAAAGGCAAATGTCCTTATAGAAGACGAAAAAATTATTGGTGTAGGACAGTATACTCCCGATGATGCCGATATAGTGGAGGATGTTACGGGAAAGTACATCTGCCCCGGCTTTATTGACGGGCATATCCATATAGAAAGTACTATGCTCACCCCGACCGAGCTTGCAAAGCTCTGCCTGCCCCACGGTACAACGGCGATTGTTGCAGATCCCCACGAAATTGCAAATGTCTGCGGTGTGAAGGGTATAGAGTATATGCTTGATGCAAGCCGGGAAATCCCAATGAATGTTTATTTCACTCTACCCTCTTGCGTGCCTGCTACACCTTTTGACGAATCGGGTGCAGAATTATACGCAGATGACATAAAACCGCTGTATGACAATCCCCGCGTTGTGGGACTTGCGGAAATGATGAATTATCCCGGTGTAATTTTCGGTGATAAATCCGTATGGGCAAAAATAAATGATGCCATAAACATCGGCAAAACAGTAGACGGACACGCTCCTTTCTTATCGGGAAAAGCTCTTGACAAATATGTATCTGCAGGTATCAGCAGCGACCACGAATGTTCGGATATAGAAGAAGCTCTTGAAAAAATCAGAAAAGGGCAGAAGATAATGATACGTCAGGGTACGGCAGCACGAAACCTTGTGGATTTGCTTCCCCTCTTTGAAGAGCCCTATAACCACAGATGCCTTCTTGTAACAGACGACCGTCATCCTGCAGATTTAATGAAAGAGGGACATATTGATAACATAGTCCGTCTTGCGGTAAAGAACGGAAAATCCCCGATTACTGCAATCAGAATGGCATCGATTCAGGCAGCGGAGCATTTCGGAATCCGCTATGTGGGTGCAGTTGCTCCGGGGTACAGGGCAGATTTGCTGGTACTTAATGACCTTGATACAGTTGATATCGAGGATGTTTATACAAACGGCGAAAAGGTCGTTTCGGGCAAAAAAACAGTAGAATTTTCCGCTCCCGAAATAAATAGCGACCTGCAGGAAACTGTTCTTAATTCGTTCCGCTTGAAAGAGCTTACTCTTTCTGATTTCCATATCGAGGAAAAGGGTGAAAAATGCCGAGTTATAGAGATAGTTCCCGGTCAGCTTATAACAAAGGAAAAGATAGAAAAAATTAACTGGAACGAAAATAACGGCATTGACACAGAAAGAGATCTCCTGAAACTTGCCGTAATTGAAAGACATAAAAACACCGGTCATATAGGTCTCGGCTATATAAACGGAATAGGTATGAAGAGCGGTGCAATGGCATCTTCCGTGTCCCACGATTCTCACAACATTATCGTTATCGGAACAAACGACAACGATATGATGATTGCGGCAAACCATATCCGTCAGTTTGGCGGCAATGTAGTTGTGGAAAACGGAAAGATAGTAGCCCAAATGGCGCTTCCCATTGGAGGTCTTATGACAGACCTTTCGGGCGAGGAAATAGCCAAAGCAAATGAAAACGTGCGAAACGCAGTATATAACTTTGGCGTGCCCAAAGAAATAGAGCCGTTTATGAATATGGCGTTTGTAAGCCTTTCTGTAATTCCGTCAATCAAAATGACGGCACAAGGGCTTGTGGATGTTGATAAACAAGAAAGAATTTCCCTTTACTGTGATTGATAAAATGGAAGGAAGAATATCGATATGGAAATCAAAACAATAAAAAAAGAGCATTATAACGTAATAGTAGTTGGCGGAGGTATCGCCGGTGTAGCTGCCGCGGTAAGTGCCGCACGTGAGGGGATGAGCGTACTTCTCATTGAAAAGCAAATAAATCTGGGCGGACTTGCAACCGGTGGACTTATCAGCTGGTATGAACCTCTTTGCAACGGTGAAGGAGAGCAGATTGTTTTCGGCATTGCAGAGGAGCTTATAAAACTTTCCGTTAAATATTGCTACGACTCACTTCCCGAAAAGTGGGGCGGAAGTGAAAGAAGTGGACCGAGAAATCAGCGTTATTCCACAAAATTTTCTCCCACGGTATTTATGCTGGCGCTTGACGAGTATGTTAAGGAAAACGGCGTAGAGCTTCTTTTTGATGCACTTGCAACATACCCCGTAATGGACGGGAATATCTGCAAGGGCATTATTGTCGAGGACATCAGCGGCAGGGAAGAATATGAAGCAGATGCAGTAATCGATGCCACAGGTACAGCGGCTATTATGTACCGTGCAGGTGTGCCGTGCGTGGAGGGGCAGAACTTTGCTTCATTTATCGCACATAAGGTAAATGATGAAATAATTGACGGATATAAAAATGACGGTATAACATGGAAATTACGCACATGGCAGAGTGCGGGCAGTGATATGGACGGCAACGGTCAGCCCGATGGCGTTCCAACTATCAGCGGTACAGATGCAAAAGAAGTGTCGGACTTTATCATTGCAGGAAAAGAGCGTATGTTTGAAAAGGTGAAGGAGTGGGATCGATTCAGTTTCGAGCTTATGTCACTTCCCACTATGCCCCAGCTTCGTACAATCCGCCGTATCGTAGGAGATACTGACTTTGCCGCCGATACTGAGGCGGTTTTCCCTGATTCTATCGGCAGACTTACCGACTTCAGACCGAGGTTTATTCCCAATACATACGATTTCCCAAGATCGGCGCTTTATAACTCAGCATTTCCCAATCTTTTTGCGGCGGGCAGAATTGTTTCCGCCTCTACCCGTGATGCGTGGGAAGTTACGAGAGTTATCCCCTCCTGTGCAAAAACAGGCGAGGAAGCAGGAAAACTTGCGGCTGAATATGTGAGAAATGTATGATTAAGAAATGGCTTGATAAGAATAAACAGAATTTACATAAAACAACATTCAGTATAGAGAAAAGGCGTAATGCTACCGCATTACGCCTCAGACTGTCGAAAAAGTCGGTCAACCGCAAGCAAACTTAAATTTTTAAAATTTTTCTAAGGGTTTGCGATTTTCGACAATCCGTTAACAAGGTAACTTCTCATTCAATGAAAAAGATAGTTAAAGCCCTGAAAATCGTAGTTTTCAGGGCTTTTTGCTTGCTTCCGTCCAAGTCAATTTCTACCGTACCCTCGTACGCCGACGAGCTTGCCTTGAACAGATTTACCTTCCTTTTTCCTCGTCTGCCAGCGTGTCGATAAACCTATCGACACGCTGATGCGTAATGCTACCGCATTACGCCTTTTCTCTATTTATTTCTTTTGCATACATCAGAAGTTCTTTGCGGGAAGAAACACCTAATTTCCCATAAAGGTTTTTATTGTGGAATTTCAACGTGTTTTCAGTAATGTTCATCTTGGATAAAACTTCTTTGGTGGACATTCCGTCCATATAACAGTTCAAAATTGCGCGTTCCGAATTTGTTAAACAGTGGAGATTTTCAGCCATAAAATTACAATGTTCAATAAATTCGGGTGAATTATTCTCAAACGTTTTACCTGATTCTTTAGAAGATGTCACGGCTTTTTTGGAAAGTGATTTAATGAAATCTTCCTGATACTGTATCATAAGGTAGACGCTTATTAAAAACAGCTCGGTTATTATGTAGGAAACAGATAAAAATTCAAAGTCTATATTCACAAACTGTTCCAAAAGCCATACACAGATATTAACAAAAACCGATACAATAAGAATAACTGCGTGGACGGTGGATTCTATTTTCTTTTTCAGAAAGGCTTTGACTGCGACGGTTGCCATCAATATAAAATATCCCAACAGGTAGAAAAGATAAACCGTATGCCATGGTCCGTATTCTTTGTTCAGTACAGATACGCCGTTAACTTTTCCCAAAGTGACGGACTTATAGTATATATCAAGATATCCAGGAGAAGCGGCAACAAAAAATACTATAGCGGATATACTGATGAGAAGAATAGATACCCATTTTTTGTAATTTGTTTTGGTTACATTGAAAATAATCATAATCATGGACAAGGGAAGAAAAACAGAACCAAGATATGAAATTCTGTTTGCCCATAACGCACCGTTTAATGTGTCTGAAACAGATAACGAAAAATAACCGGAGTTTACAACAAAAACCGACACAAACAATACAATAAACCAACCGTCTTTCTTTTTCATTGAAAGGAAATAACCGGCAAGCAAAGCTAATGAAAGAAGGGTTGTTATTAAATATATAATTGACACACTGGTTGTTTTTTCGCCGATTTGACTGCAACCTGACAGTAACATTGAGGAAAGCATAAACATCATAGCGGCGACAACTGATTTGTTATTCATATATAAAATCTCCGTATGTTTTTTAAGAAAATTCCGATTTCCCACACCAAAAACTAAAAAAGTGTGGGGACTTTTTTAGTTTTCACAAGTATAATTATACTTGTGAAAAGTGACCGACCGACTTTTTCCATATGGTACTCTGTCATTGTACCACAAATAAAACGTTCGGTCAACATTTGGGAAAACATTTATAAACGGGAGGAAAAATAATGAAAAAAGTATTATCAATCATTATATGCCTGGTTATGGCATTGAGCGTAGGGACTGCCGTGTGTGCAGGCGAGGTAAAATTTACCGATGTGAACCCCGGAAGCTGGTATTATGATGACGTTATGAACGCCGTGGAACTTGGTATCATAAATGGTAAAACGACAACAAAATTTGCACCGGACGATAATCTTACATATGCAGAAGCCATAAAGATTGCGGCTTGTATGTATCAGGTTTATAAAGAAGGAGAAGTTTTACTCGTGCCCGGTGGAGAACCGTGGTATCAGACATATGTTGATTATGCCAAAGACCACGGAATAATCAGTAAAGACTATAATTACAACGAAAAGGCGACAAGAGCCGGTTATATGGAGATTTTTGCCAATGCGCTTCCGGATGAAGCATTGGAAGAAATAAATAATGTTCCTCACGGGTCGATTCCCGATGTGCCGGTGTACGAAGAATATTGCGACGAAATATACAAACTCTACCGTGCTGGAATTCTTCAGGGAGTTGATTCATCTCGCAGATGTGAACCAAGTGCAAACATCAAAAGATGTGAAGTTGCAGCTATCATCACAAGAATGATGGATGAGTCTGAGCGCTTGAAGTTTAATATGCCGGGATATGAAGATATAATTCTGGATGATCCTGATATAGAGATTAAAGAGTACGAGACAATTGTTGTAGGCCCTTCCGAAGAGCCTTATAACCCCGAAACTCCTGAATATACTTTGGACAATACAAAGACTCCTGTGGAAATAAAAACACAGCCTCAGTCTGTTGAAACTTTGGGGTATAGTTCACCGGGAACTCTTCTGGTAGAAGCAACCGAAGGATCAGGAAGATACACCTATCAGTGGAAATATCGCAAAGGAAGAGAAACCTACGATGTTGTAGATACGTTTTATGTTATCGGTGCTACAACCAATAAACTGACTATTTATACAAACCCGAATAATGAAATGACAGGGGCATCAATTTACTGCTGTGTAACAGACGCCAACGGAACAAGTATTAACTCAAAGACAGCTTCCGTGTTCGGTCCTTTTACTATGAAAGTTGAGGAATTCCTCTTTGATGAGGACAGAAATATGATTGTCACAGGAAGACTTAATGACGGACTTTTGAAAAAAGGCGATAAGCTCTCGGTTGAAAGAAACGGAAAAGTTATAGCATTTATAACTGTTGTTGATCTGCAGATGTTCGACAAATCCCTTGATGAGGCAAGAAAAGGTGATAATATCGGTCTGGTGTTTGAACTTACCGATGGTGTAAGACCTGCATCAGGTGATACGGTTATGAGATACTATGATTATCAACAATTGGATCTTAGCGATATAGTAAATTGACAAGAATTTCAAAAAATAGCAGAGGGAGAGATTTAAAATGAAGTTTAAACGGATGCTTTGCGTGATTTCGGTGATATGTATGTTGCTGTCAATTTGTGCATGCGGAAATTCTCCCGTAACAAAAGAGAATCCCCAAAAACCGGAAAAACAGGAACCTGAGGTTTCTTTTCTCCATGTCAGACTTGGTGATAAATACCTTGAAGAGTGGAGTGACAACCATGTCATATCGAGTGTATCATGGAATAAGCTGACGCTTGCAGAAGAGGATGAGAAAAATTTCCCCAAGCTTAAATCTGCTTTGGATGAGATGAATGATATTACTGCTGCAGAAGCGGAAGACAGCATGGAGGCGCTTTTGCTCTCAGCACCGTATTTGGAGGGCGATGAATATAATCCCAGACGCCTGTATTCAGATTCAAATATTTTTGTGCAGCGAGCAGACTCCGGTCTTTTAAGTTATCTTGAAGAACTGAGTGCATATACAGGAGGGGTACACGCTAATTATGCTTATATTGGTGTGAATTTTGACCCTGCAACAGGGCAAAGGCTTGTTCTTACCGATGTTCTTACCGAAACTGAAAGCCTGCCTGCTATTTTACAGGAAAAACTGACGGCAAAATATGACCATATCGAACTTCAAGATAATCAGGCACAGGCAATTCTGGAAGATTATTCTCCTGAAAATTATCAGTGGACAATGGATTATCAGGGGATAACATTCTGGTTCAGTCCGTATGAACTGGCGTCATTTGCAGCCGGTACACTTTCTGTAAAAATCTATTTTGATGAAAGTCCCGATCTTTTTGAAGAAAAATACAAAATAGCACCCTCCGAAAATTATGCATTGTCACTTCCGAGTTATCTCGCAACAGATTTTGATTTAGTTTCGGGAGACGGCAAAACAGATACCGTAACCATTGAAGAGCGTATTGATGATTATGGCTCGTATAATATGCTTTCCGTCACAGTAAACGGAAATACAACGACAGATGAAATAAACTATGCTTACGGTTTCGATGTGTATCTTGTTCATATGGGGGATAAGAATTACATATATTCAGACTCTTACACTGACAATGACTATCATATGTTCTGTACTTGGAACATAAGCGGAAAAAAACCGGAACAAATATCAGAACTGTACGGCACAGAGATAGACTATGAATTTGTTGAAGAGGGGTTTGAAGACGGAACGGTTTATAAATATGTGCTTAATGACCCAAGCTCATTCAAACTTGAAACTCGGTTTGATATTTTGGGAACAAGGGGAGCTACGGCATATTATAAGGCAAGCGAAAAAGACGGAACTCCTGAAATGACGGACGAAGCCTATACATTCAACGAAGGGGAGGATGTAATATTGAGTATTCCGCTTGAAGCAGAAGTCCTGCCCGAAATGAAGAAAGTGGAACTTGACGAAGGCGTAAGTCTTACTCCTTATCAGACCGACGGCAAAACTTATGTGGACCTGAAAACCCACGACGGCATGACAGTAAGACTTGAAATTGATGTGTCTGAATGGCCACGAAAGGTAAACGGAATTCCAGAAGACGAATGCTTTAAAAACTTGATGTATGCGGGGTGAGACTGTGAAAACTGTAAAAAATATAATAAAATTGATTGTGGTTCCTGTGTTGATTCTTTCACTTTTCGGTTGCCAAAAACCGCATAAAGAACAGAAAAAAGAAGAACCGCAGGTACTTGACGGCCCGGATATGGCGTATGTGGATTCGGACTACCGCAGTGAATATGCAAATGTTCTTGGCTTTGATTCCTATGAAGGGCAACCCTATTTTGCTGTAGCTTTTCTGGGCTATGGGGACAGAATGGAGTTCAGACATACATATGTGGAGGGGATTTTTAGCTCTCTTGGAGATTTTGCCATTGAACAAGTGGGACATATCGATTATGAAGGCGATGAATGGTATCTGATTGTGCCGAGATACAAGGAAGAGGTCAATATAACAAATCTTGATACAGGAGACGTTCATACTGTATATAATGGGGAAGCCTTTACCGTAAAGTGTAATTTGTCAGATATACATCCTAACATTGAAATCAGCACAGAACAAGGATACAGCGGGCATAAATTTTCCCCTCAGATAGGCGGAGACGGAAAACTTGTGTCAAATGCAGATGTACACGATATAACCGACTATTCTGTTACAACTTCATATGTACAGGGAGAATAACCCTATATTAAAAAAGGAGAGAGAAATATGAAAAAAAGAGTAATAAGTATTTTAATGATTTTATGCGTAGCATTTATGCTGTTTAGCTTTACAGCTTGTTCGGATAAAGAAAAGTCCGATGCACCTGCAATTGTGGGTAAATGGGAATACGAAAGTTCTTCTGATATGTATTATACATTCAGAGAAGACGGTACAGGTTCTTACTGGTTTTTAGGCTCTGAGACAAAGTTTACTTACGAGGACGACGGAAAGGCTCTTACAATCCAATTTGAAAACTCAACATCACCTACTGTTTTTGAATACAAAATTGAAGGTAAGAAACTTCTTATTCAGGACAGTTTCGGAGAATTTATGACTTATATCAAAAAGTAGTTTTATAAAAGCGTATCAAACGGACAGAACCGAAAGGCGCTGTGCTTTTCGGTTCTGTCTGCCTGAAAACTAAAAAGGACCTTGAAAGGAGAGACATAATATGAAAAAGTTTTTAAGTATACTGTTGTCTTTTGCAATTTTATTTTCCTGTATAGGAATTTTGGAAGTTTCTGCAGAAACGGAATACATCGAAATAAGCACGGCAGAACGCTTCAAAGAGATTCTTGAAAGTAACGGTGATAAGAATATTATAATTACCCGAGATATCATTTATACCTGTAGTGTAAGGGATACCGATACATACTGGATTACTCTCGGCAGCGGTAAAAAAACATTGAACTTAAACGGTAAGAATGTTGAGTTGAATGCCGAAGTGAACGGTAACGGGAATAATGAAACAACAATGATAAGAGTGCCGGAAGGTGCAGAGCTTATAATTAACGACTCAAGCGGAGATAATTCAGGTAGTCTTTGGTGCTACGGAAGAATGGAATGGGCGACTGACGAATACAGTGCCGATTCTCCCTTTTATTACAACAGTGATGTAAAATACAGAAACGTACTTGAAATTGACGGTGGTATGGTAACGGTAAACGGCGGTACTCTCGAAGCAGGACGCTCAAAAAAGCATTGGGTATATAACGGCAGGGACGTTTATGATTTAAGACATATGCTTGAATATGCCATACAAGGCGGTGTTCTCGCTCTTGCAATCGGCGCACGCTATGACGGATATGCATGGCAGCAGGTAAACGGCGACTGCATTACGGTGAATGACGGAAATCTTCTTATAAATGACGGAATTTTCCTCGGCAGAGGTTTTTCTCATCTTGAAACATTTGTCAAGGCAAACGATAACGATGTTGATGTTGAGTTTTCAAAGGCAACATGCCTTAGACTTCTCGGCGGTACTACCACAATCAACGGCGGTACATTCCACGGCAAAGGAAATGCTGACGTTATCAGCTCTTTGAATGAGGCAAAAGTGACTGTAAAGAACGGTACCTTCAGCACAAATCATCTTCGTGTTTTGCTGGTTCCGACTATAAATACAACTCTCTACGGTTACTATTACCCTTATGTTATAGGTCATGAACAAAGATACGGATACCAGTATCATCCCGCATCCGATGTAGGAAGTATAAAACTCACTTCCGATATGCTTGACCCACAGAGAAATACTGTTGAGCTTAACGGAAAGATTCTGTCTGTCAGCGAATGGTCGCCGCAAACACTCAAAAACACCAATACTATCGGTTCTTCTACAATAGTTGTCACTCATCATATGTCCGACGCTGACAGAAGAAAGTATACATCGGGAAGAGATACAAAAACAGAGGTTTCAAGACTCAACATAGACGGAACCAATGCCTACGGAATGGCACTTTCTCCCGATGTTCTCTCCTGCGATGCAGACGGCGTAGAAAAGATTTCTGTTGAATGGTACCATAACGACGAGCTTGCAGGCGAAGATGATGTGATGTTTGCAGGAAAGTATCAGGCGAAAGTTACCGTGCAGCTTGACAGACAGCACGCTTTTTCCCAATCTCCCAACTTTACAATTATGGGTGACAGAGTAAGTGATTATAAAATGTCTGCAACCAAAAGAACGGCGGAGCTTTGGTCGAAGGTGTATAATTTAGAGTGTAATCATTCATACAATGAAGATGCTTCGATGAAGTTTGATGCAGACAAGCATTTTATATCCTGCACCGCTTGCGAAAAGAATATTTCCGAAGAAAAACATATTTTTGACGCAGGAACACAGGAGGGAGATGTAATTACATATACCTGTAATATCTGTGATTACAATTATCAGGTAATTGATGACGGAAAAATCAAAATACCATACCTGAACATTTCAATTCCTGCGCCTGAAGCAGGGAAAACACCCAATTATAACGGGGTTATCAATGAAGACGGTGTAAGCTTTTCCGATGGCGGAGATGAATACACAGAAAACGGAATCCGCTGGGGTAAATATGCAAATGATTACGGCATTGATGAAGATGATGTATTTGCGAGCGATATGGGATATCGTGCAACGATTTATCTTACCATTGATGACGCATATGCACTCCACAAAAATAATGAAGGTGAATACGATACCCTTGTGTATGTAAACGGAGAAGAAGCAAGGTATGAAGTTGACGGAAATTCAGTAACCGTTTACTATGAGGTAAATGCAGATAAGGTAGTTATTTCAAGTGCTGATATAATGGGTATAGACTATCCCGAAATCGGTAAAACACCTGACTGTACTCCTGTATCCGTAATGCCTCATTATTATGATGCAAAGGCTGATTACGGCTCTGTAACATGGTACGAAGACGGTGAGTATATGGATAAGAGCGATACTTTTAAGGGCGGGAAGACTTATTCTGTTGTGCTCTATGTTGATACTATCCGTACAGGATGGGATGATGTTGCGACGTTTTCCAAGAATCCTACCGCAACATTGAATGGCTTTTCTGTTGATGAAAAGAATGTCGAGCGCCTTACTGATACAACGCTTATGATAACATATACATTCCCAAAGCTTGAGGCAGAAGAGGAAAAGATTCAGGAGGAAGTAAAACCGACAGAAAAGGAAAAAGAACCTGAAAAACCAACCGAAACAGAAAAACCTCAGGAATCGGAAAAGGCAACATTTACAGATGTTCACGAGAACGAGTATTATTATGAGCCTGTAATGTGGGCAGTCAGTGAGGGCATTACATCGGGAACAGGTGCGACCACATTTTCACCCGATGCAACCTGTTCAAGAGGCCAGGTTGTGACCTTCCTTCACAGAATGATAGGTTCGCCCGAGCCTGCGGCAATAAGTAATCCTTTTACTGATGTGAAAAGCGATGCATATTATTATAAGCCTGTAATGTGGGCGTTCGGAAGCAATATCACGGGAGGAACAAGCCAAGCAAAGTTCAGTCCCGATGCAAACTGTACAAGAGCGCAGGTTGTAACCTTCCTCTGGAGAACGGCAGGTCAGCCAAAACCAAAGGAAAACAACAACCCGTTTACAGACGTTAAACCCGACAGTTACTATTATGATGCTGTGCTCTGGGCAGTAGAGCAGGGTATCACGGGAGGAACAAGCCAAGCGAAGTTCAGCCCCGATGCAAAATGTACAAGAGGTCAGGTAGTAACATTCCTTTATCGCTTTATAAACGGTAACTAAGTATAAAAATGAGGTGTAAAAAACTGGTTTTTTTACACCTCATTTTTTGTTGACTGCCCAAACTGAACATGGTATAATTGCATTACTGATATAAAACTGAAAGGAATACTGCTATGGAACTTTTAAAGAAAATACCTATGCCCGATAATATGGAAAAGGGCGAAATAATAGACCTTCTTCTTCGCGAGGAATACGGTTATCTTCCCAAAGACGATGTTAAGGTAAGTGCAGAGCTTATTGAAGAGGATAAAAAATTCTGCGCAGGAAAGGCGGTACTTCACAAACTCAGGCTCACCTGCAAAGGTGACTTTGGCGAGTTTTCTTTTCCCGTAATGTATTCCAAACAGCTTTCAGAGGGAAAAAAGCCGTGTTTTATACATATCAATTTCAGCCCCAATGTTCCCGATAAATATCAGCCCACGGAGGAAATCGTGGACCATGGTTACAGCATCCTTTCTTTCTTCTATCAGGATGTAACAAGCGACGATGATGATTTTACTAACGGTCTTGCAGGTGTAATTTATCCTGACGGTAAACGCGGTGAATACGACTGCGGAAAAATTGGATTGTGGGCATGGGCGGCAATGCGTGTTATGGACTACGCACAGACGCTTCCCGAAATTGACTCGGAAAGAATAACTGTTGCAGGGCATTCACGTCTTGGCAAAACTGCACTTCTTGCAGGTATGCTTGACGAGCGGTTTTTCTGTGCTGTTTCTAACAATTCAGGTAGCTGCGGCGCGGCTATATCAAGAGAAAAAGACGGAGAAACAATAGCCGATATCTGCAGAGTGTTTCCGTTCTGGTTCAGTAAGCACTATTTGAAATATTGCAATAACGAGGACAATCTTCCCTTTGATCAGCACTATCTTTTAGCGGCAAATTATCCTCACCTTGTCTATGTGGCAAGTGCCGAGGGAGATATATGGGCAGGCCCTAAAAATGAGTACCTTTCCTGTATTGCCGCAAGCGGATATTTTGAAAAAAGAGGAAAGACAGGATTTGTCCATCCCGACAGATTGGCAGAGGTGGGTGAGGCTTTCCACGATGGAAGCATCGGTTATCACTACCGTACAGGTACACATTTCCAGAGCCGTTATGACTGGGTGAAATACATTGAATTTTTAAATAAGCATTGACCAATTGAGGCAGACCACTTTTTTTATGGCGGTCTGCCTGATTTTTTCGATAAAACATCTTGAAAACAGGCGAGAATTGTTGTATAATAACAAAAATACTATAAAAATTTATTATGGGGGAGATTTAACCATGGCATATTATTACAATGAACCTTCACGTACATTCAGCGAGTACCTGCTTATTCCCGGATACACAGGTCCTGATTGTATTCCTGCAAATGTAAGTCTTAAGACACCTCTTGTTAAGTACAAGAAGGGCGAACAGCCTAAATACAGCCTTAATATTCCTTTGGTATCTGCTATTATGCAGTCCGTATCCAACGATACCATGGCTATTGCTCTTGCTAAAGAGGGCGGTATTTCCTTTATCTACGGTGCACAGTCTATAGAGGATGAAGCGGCTATGGTTGCACGTGTAAAGAGCTATAAGGCAGGTTTTGTTGTAAGCGACAGTAACCTTAAGCCTGATGACACACTTCAGGATGTGCTTGACCTTTTCGAAGAAACAGGTCATAACACAATGGCTGTTACTGCAGACGGAACAGCTCACGGTGTTCTTCTTGGTGTTGTTACAAGCCGTGATTACCGTGTAAGCAGAATGGCTACTGATGTTAAGGTTGAGGAATTTATGACTCCTTTCGATAAGCTTATCTGCGCTCCCGAAAGTACTACTCTTAAAGAAGCTAATGACATTATCTGGGAGAATAAGCTTAACTCTCTTCCCATTATCAATTCTAAAAACGAGCTTAAGTATTTCGTATTCAGAAAGGATTACTCAACTCATAAGAGCAATCCCAACGAAGTGCTTGACGACCAGAAGAGATACCTTGTAGGTGCAGGTATCAATACTCTTGACTACGAAAAGAGAGTTCCCGCACTTGTAGAAGCAGGTGCTGACGTTCTTTGTATTGACTCTTCCGAGGGTTATACCGCTTGGCAGGCACAGACAATCAAGTTCATCCGTGACAAGTACGGTGACGATGTAAAGGTTGGTGCAGGTAATGTAGTTGACCGTGACGGTTTCAGATTCCTTGCAGAAGCAGGTGCTGACTTCGTTAAAGTTGGTATCGGCGGCGGCAGTATCTGTATCACCCGTGAAACAAAGGGTATCGGACGTGGACAGGCTACAGCAGTTATCGAAGTTGCTGCAGCACGTGATGAATATTTTGAAGAAACAGGTATTTACGTTCCGATTTGTTCTGACGGTGGTATCGTTCACGACTATCATATGACACTTGCTCTCGCAATGGGTGCTGACTTCCTTATGCTGGGAAGATACTTTGCACGCTTTGACGAAAGCCCCACAAGTAAGCTCAATATAAATGGCACATACGTTAAAGAATATTGGGGAGAGGGTAGTAACCGTGCCCGCAACTGGCAGCGTTACGATCTCCGTGGTAAGAAGAAGCTTTCTTTTGAGGAAGGCGTTGACTCCTATGTTGAATACGCAGGTTCCCTTCGTGACAATGTTGAAAGAAGTCTTTACAAGGTAACTTCAACAATGTGTAACTGCGGTGTACTTACCATTCCCGAACTTCAGAAGAATGCAAAAATCACTCTTGTTTCGGCTACAAGTATTGTTGAGGGCGGTTCCCACGATGTTATGCTTAAAAACAGGAAGGATTGATTTTCGTGTATAAAAGCGATATAGAAATTGCCCAGTCCGTAGAAATGAAGCCTATTACCTGCATTGCAAAAACTGCAGGTGTAGACGATAAATATCTCGAACAGTACGGCAAATATAAAGCAAAGATTGACCTTTCAATCCTTGATGAATTGGATCGCAAGGAAGGAAAGCTCGTTCTTGTAACAGCTATAAATCCCACCCCGGCAGGCGAGGGTAAGACTACCACAACAATCGGTCTTGCCGACGGTATGAGGAAAATCGGTAAAAATGTTATGGTTGCCCTTCGTGAGCCTTCTCTCGGTCCCGTTTTCGGTGTTAAGGGCGGTGCTGCAGGTGGCGGCTATGCACAGGTTGTTCCCATGGAGGACATTAACCTCCACTTCACGGGCGACTTTCACGCAATCGGTGCGGCAAACAATCTTCTTGCCGCTATGCTTGATAACCATATATATCAGGGTAACAGTCTTAATATAGACCCCAGAAGAATAGTGTGGAAGCGTTGTGTGGATATGAATGACCGTCAGCTCCGTTTTGTAACGGACGGTCTCGGTGGCAGAGTAAACGGCGTACCCCGTGAGGATGGTTACGACATCACAGTTGCTTCCGAAATTATGGCGGTTCTGTGTCTCGCAAGTTCTATTTCAGACCTTAAAGAAAGACTTGGCAGAATTATTGTAGGTTAC
Source organism: Oscillospiraceae bacterium (assembly GCA_015068735.1). GTDB lineage: Bacteria > Bacillota > Clostridia > UMGS1883 > UMGS1883 > UMGS1883. The sequence continues at coordinate 4,482 of SVJW01000030.1, read as the reverse complement.
ACCTACGATGAAAAGCCCGTTACCGCAAAAGATCTTAAGGCACACGGAGCAATGGCGGCTCTTCTTAAGGATGCCATTAAACCTAACTTGGTGCAGACACTTGAGGGTACTCCCGCATTTGTTCATGGAGGTCCCTTTGCAAATATTGCACATGGTTGTAACAGCGTAACTGCTACTAAGCTCGCAATGAAGCTTGGTGATTACGCAATTACAGAAGCAGGTTTCGGTGCAGACCTTGGTGCTGAAAAGTTCCTTGATATTAAGTGCCGTATGGCAGGGCTTACCCCCTCGGCAGTTGTAATCGTTGCAACAATCCGTGCTCTTAAAATGCACGGCGGTGTGGCAAAAACTGACCTTAACGAAGAAAATACAGAAGCCCTTCTCCGCGGTATTCCCAACCTTCTTCGTCACGTTTCAAATATCAAGAATGTTTACAAACTTCCCTCTGTGGTGGCAATTAACAAATTTCCCACAGATACCGATAAAGAAGTACAGGTTATTATTGACGAATGTAAGAAGCTCGGCGTAAACGTTGTCCTTTCTGATGTATGGGCAAAGGGCGGCGAAGGCGGTATCGAACTTGCAAAAGAAGTTGTTCGTCTTTGTGAAGAAGAAAAAGGCGACTTCACTTTCTGCTATGAAGACAACCTTTCTATCGAGGAAAAGATTGAAGCAATCGTTAAGAAAATCTACGGCGGCGACGGTGTAATCTTTGACAAGAATGCACAAAAGCAGCTCAAAACTCTTACAGACCTTGGCTTTAGCAATATGCCTGTATGTATGGCGAAAACTCAGTATAGTTTCTCTGACGATATGACAAAGCTCGGCGCACCCGAGAGCTTTACCGTTACAGTCCGTAACGTAAAAGTAAGCGCAGGTGCAGGCTTTATCGTAGCACTCACAGGCGAAATTATGACAATGCCAGGACTTCCAAAAGTTCCTGCGGCAGAAAAAATTGATGTTGAGCCTGACGGCAAAATAACAGGATTGTTCTAAAGTATTAAACGGCTATGTGAAATTTTTCACATAGCCGTTTTTATTTAATGCGGTCGCGGTATTCTGAGGGCGTTAAGCCCGTGACCTTTTTAAAGAGTTTGAAGAAATAGTACACGTCGCTTATTCCTACATATCCGGGGATTTCCTTAAAGGAAAAGCCTGCATCAATGAATTTTTTTGCCTGTTCTATTCTCACATTATTCAGGTATTTTTCGGGAGAAATTCCCGTTTCCTTTTTGAATGTTCTGTAAAAAGTGCTGTATTCCAACCCAAGGTAAGAAGCCACATCGGAAGCGATTATCTTATCACGGCAGTTATTTTCCATATACATTATTGCCATATCCGTGTATTTTGCGGTTTTCGATGCTTTTTTGTTCTGTTCAAAGCTTGACAAGACCTCCAAAAGATATGCGGTAAGTCGTATTTGTGAAAGATTGTTTTCATTTAATTCTGTGTACTCAACACATTTTCTTACACTTTCGGCAAAACTGTCATTCTCCATATGAAGGATAGGATTGTCATAATCTATGCCGATAGCTTCATAATATTCCCCGGCTGTACTGCCTTTAAAACCTACCCAGTAACAAAACCAAGGGTCGTCTTTATCCGCCTGATACTCCGCAATTTGTTCGGGAAAAATTGCAAACACATCACCCTCTTGTAAATGATAGGTTTTGCTATTTACCGTAAAAGTTCCCTTACCTTTTGCAATATAGTGCAGGAGGTACATATTTCTCAGCATCGGCCCCGTCTTTTTCAGAGGTTCTGCCTTTTCATAGCCTACGTGTATCAGATATAAACTGTCGGACGTATTTGCGCCCGGTTGATAAAGCCCTCTTCCCATAAAATTCACCTCTTTGCTATTATAACAAAATTGCAATAATTTTACAATAATTTTATTGAATTTTTCATTTTTTTATATATTCATCAATGATAAAATACAATTAAAGGAGTTGATTTTGTGAAGTACAATTACACATCCACTTTAAGAATAAATATGAACAATATATCCGACTTATGGTCAAAGCTGGATAAATATCCCGAAAGTTTTGACGAGGTACTTATTTTTAATCAGTTCATACATTCTCCGAAGAGCCTTGACTATCACCGTGAGGAAGCAGAAAGAATTGCTCCTGAACTGCAGAAACTCAAGGAACGCGGCATACGGGCAGGTATCAACATACATAATACGGTGGGTTTTTTCGCTGAAGGGTTGGACAAAGACCTTCCCCCTTACAAAAAATCAGTTTCCATTGACGGGTATGTAAACGAAGGAAGAATCTGTACTGAAGACCCCGAAGGAATGGAATATGTAAGGGAACAGTACAGAATATACGCCGCGATAAATCCCGATATGATTTATGTTGACGACGACACAAGTTCTCTTTCTTGTGCTTGCGACAAATGTATAGAAAGATTTGCAGGACTTCATCCCGAATTTTTCAAAACACTTCCCGCTACTCTTGAAAACTTGCAGAAACTTGTTGAAAGCGATGATATTCCTCACCGTCACAAAGTCAGAAAAGCATGGATAAAATATAATGCACTCCGTATGGGAGAGCTTTTTGAAAATATAGAAAAAGCCGTACACGAAGTAAATCCTGATATTATGCTTGGCATTATGTCGTTTATGTCGGGTGTTGATGGGATTGACACCGACAACTGGGCAAAAAAGCTGCTCGGTGAAAACAGCACTGAAATCCAGTGGCGTCCCGGTCGCGGAGTGTATACCGACTATTCTATGCACGAGCTTATTGAAAAGGCACACAGAATTTCAGCACAGATTCGTTATCTCCCCGATTTCGCCACAAGAGTAGAGTCGGAAATTGAGAATTTCCCATATCAATCGCTTCGTAAATCCACATCATTTACAGCATTTGAAGCATTTATATATCAGGCTTCCGGCTGTACGGGAACTACATACAACGTACTTTGCAAGGAAGAAGAAATTGGCGAAGAACACGAGGTTTTCGTAAAAATGGCAGAGGATTCGAAGCACTACGGAAAACTCCTGGCAGAAGCTTTCCAGCGAAAGGCACTTTGTGGTGTCGGTTTCTGGTGGGATAAGGAATCCGCATCATACCCCACAGATGACAAGTGGAAATTCTACAAATCAGTTCCCACGGAAAGTGAAATATTTAATATCGGTATTCCCTATTCCTGCAATAGCGACAATATGTCGGTTTACTTTATGGACAAAGCTGTGGCAACTCATATTCCCGACAAAGAGCTTCTCAAGTGTCTTTCCAAGGGTGTTCTGATGGATGCAGAGGCTTTGAAGGTTATAAACGAAAGAGGATACGGAGAGTACACCGGTTTTAAAACATTGGAGCTTTATATGAAGGATACTCTTGAACAGGAGCTTGACCATCCCCTCAATATGCCCAACCGTCATAAGAGAAACATCCGTCAGGCGTTTGCATGGGCAACCAAAGAGGCCTATACAATTGAGAAAACCAATGACAAGGCTGAATATATGTCAGAGCATCAGGACCTTTACGAAAATGTTCGCGGTATGGCTTCGGGTGTTTTTGAAAACAGTCTTGGAGGACGAATTTGTGTAGAAGGTATCACGCCTTTTGATTTCTGTTATTCCCTTCCCAGAAGCATCCATGTGAAAAATGTTATCCGCTGGCTTTCAAAGGATACTCTTCCTGCATACATAGGCTCTTTTCACCGCGGAAACATCTGGCACAGAGAAGATTGTGTATTCATAGCAAATACCGCAATGGAAGATTTTGAAAATCTTGAACTTAAGTTTAAGACAGATGCAGATAAGGTTAAAGTTACAGTTTCTAAAGGCGCAAAAATTGTAAGTACATACGAAATTGCAGCAACAGGTGCCAAGAATGGTTACAAGACCTTTGTTATCCCCGAAATTCCCATGCTCGGAACTGCTCTTATTGAAAGGATGTAATTAAATGAAAGAATCAATGTTCAATGTAAATACCGTATTCGAAAGTGATACATATTACACCTTTGACAAGGGGTGTTCCGATATTTACCTTTCGGACACAAAAAAAGCAAACAGGGAAAAGTATATGACCATCGCTCCGTTTATAAATCGCCGTGACGGGCTTGATACGGCATTCTGGCTTCGCGGTCTTAAAAATGTCACTCTTGATTTTGGCGGTGCAGTGATAACACTTCACGGAAAAATTCAGCCGTTTATAATTGACGAGTGCGAAAACATCACCATAAAAAATGCGGTGATTGAATACGAAAGGTCGTTCCATACAGAGTTTGATGTAGTTGCGCGTAATGAAACAGAGCTTCATTTGAAAGTCAAGGACAGATTCCCCTGCCGTGTTGAAAACGGATATTTCATTCCGTACTGCAAGGATTGGGAAATCCGCGACCTGCACGAAAGCGGTTGCCATTTCATTCAGGCGTTTGACACCGAAACAAAAGCAGGGAAGGGAATGAAGGTAATCTACCTCGGTGAAGAGGTTAAGCTTTTAGAATCTCCCCCAATTGCAAATATCG
>SVJW01000029.1 GCA_015068735.1 Oscillospiraceae bacterium | reverse complement strand
TCTTTATATGCGTAATATCGGGAAGCGAAGCGCAGTCTCTTTTATCCCTGATTGCGATGGTTTTGCCGTCAGAAAGTTTAAGGTACGGTCTTGTATTCCCTTGCAGAACAAATGAATCGTATTTTTCGTATCCATCTTTATCTTCCTGCCATGTTTCGCCATCATCGTCGGAGTAAAAATAGAGATTAGGTGCTGCCTGCATATTGTCAATATCGGCACAATCAACCTCACCGTTAAATCTTATCACAAGTCTTCCTGAAGGGAGTTTCCAAAGCCTCGGAATACAATAAACGCCCCATTTTTTCGTAGCAGGTGTTATAGGTGATGAAAAAACAAGTTTTTTCGGTTTATTAATGATTTCAATTGACATTTGATTCCTCCCCCTTTTCTGTGAAAATAGTAACATATATCCATTTTCCTTTCAAGTAACAAATACAAATTTACAGTATTTAAAGACAATATTACGCAACGAAAAAAGTTGTATCAGTAATTGATACAACTTTTTTAAATTTTACTATATTGTAACACCTACATCACTTGTATCAATAGGTTCAAAGCCCATTTTAAATGCAGGTGAATCTTCTTTGAGAGTGAAGTCATTATTTTCATAATCTGCAAAACAAGGATTGGCAACAATTGATTCGTGCTCTATGCCATAATTTTTCTGTACTTCTTCAAGGGAGAAGCTTTTTCCGTTAAGGTTGAAAATTGCTACATCACCCTTGGTGTTAAAGTGAAGATTTCTGCTTCCGCACATTTTCTGGAAATAGCCGGTAGGTGTTCCGCCATATCCGGGCTGATAAGATGCAGTGCCGTCAGCTACAATTATATTTCGCTCCAGTATAAAGGATGTGTGAAGCTCTTCCTTAGAAGAACGCACAGGCTCCTGACCGGATTTTACAAAAATATTGTTTCTTATGGTATTCATTCTGCCGTAATGCTGATTGAATGCAGTTGAATTATTATCATAGCAGATATTATTTTCGATAAGCACATAGCAGGTACCTTCGTCGGTATATATTCCGTGGCCGCCGTAGTGCTTGCTCTTTACATTGTGTATAACATTGTTTCTTATGATTGTACCGGGCTGAGTACCAAGAAGATAAACACCGCCCATATCGGAAAGCACACCTTGTCCAATGTTGTGGATGTGGTTTTTCTCTACGATATTATCACGGGAAATACTGTCGCCATAACCCCATACCCAGCCGAGAGATATACCGGTATAAAATGTGTCACTTATATCGTTGTGGGAAATTGTATTGGAATGAGAGTGCTTTACCAAAACACCGCAAGCGGCAAAATATCGTCTTCCAATGCGGTTTATTATATTCTGGGAAATAGTGTTTCCGAAGGTTTCGTCTACCTTTTCACAACCGAACTGACCGCCACCGATAACAATCGCACTTGCACCGATGTCGTAGAAATGGTTGCCATAGATGGACACTCTGTCGCATCCGTCTTTTATATTCACAGCGTGAAGTCCGATATTTCTGAAAGTACAGTTTCTTATTCCTGAGCCGTGTGCGTGTATAAATTCAATTACACCGGGAGCATTGCACACCGCCTGAGTGTCGGAAGCAAAGCAGTTTTCTTTCTCATTTTCAGCATTGAGACCATCACGAGAAACATAATCTCCACGGGTATTTGCAAAAGTAAGATTTTCAAATATGATATACTCTGCCTTCTTCTCCGCTTCCCCTTCGATTATGAAGAGTTTTTCTGTAATCGGAGCATAAACTTCTATATTTTCGGGAGTCTGCTTTTTATCACGGGGAATGTAGTATACTTTCTTTGTTTCGCGGTCAAGATACCACTCGTTTCTATTTTCGAATGCTTCTGCCACATTTTCTAATCTGTAGCGAAGTTTTGAACGCTCGTTTGTGTCGGAAATGCTGAAACGCGAACGGTATTTCATCACGATTTTACCCGTTTCCGCATCGATGCTTTCAACAGGAGAGTGCTCATCAATCCAATAGTGATTGTAGCTTACATAACAGTCGCTGAAATTACGGAAAGTTTTGAAAAGTTTTGCGTCTTCTTTCTTTGCGATGAACCATTTAGAGGTTTCAAGCAAATTTTTATTATTGTTCTCCACACTTTCAGGTTCAAAAAAGCTTTCTTTAGGAAGATATGTAAAATCAGCACGAATTCCGTCTACATAAAGGTCAGTAAACCAAAAACCGTCCTGAATCTCCGGCACAGGAGCGCTGAAGCATTTTGCACCGTTAAAAGTATCTTCCTTAAATCCTGTAATGCGCTTACCACCGCTAATTATGGTATTATTTCCTTTGATGGTGACAGAATTAACCTTATTTGTAATAACAACGGAGTTTTCAACTGTATAAATATCATCAAGAATTTCAATCGTTACAGGCTGTCCTGCACCTGCACGGCGCATATCTTCTACTAATTTAAGCGCATTTTCTATACTGTCAAGAGGGCCTTGGAAATCCCCTTTTTCTTCTTTCTGAAAACCTGAATACATCCAGTTTCCGTTTTTCTGTGAAACATAGATTGTTGAAATATTGCTTATGTTTATCATTTTCATTCTCCTTTACATCAATTGCTTTCTGTATTGGGATGGGGTTAAACCTGTCATTTTAAGAAACGCTCTGTTAAACGTCCGTATATTATCATAACCGCTTTCAAATGCGATTTCTGTAATATTCATATCAATTCTGCTTAAAAGAACAATTGCTTTTTCAATTCGGATTGCATTGACAAACTCCTTGAATCCAAGACCGGTATAACTCATAAGAAGTCTGTTTAGTTGACTTTCTTTTATGTTAAACTCTGTCGAAATATCTTTAAGGGTTATATTGCCTGATACGTTAAAATAAATATACTCTACTATACGGTTCAGATTTGACGCATCAAAGCTCATCTGTATAAAGGAATTATCCCTTGTAAACTCCGCAAGGAATGTATTAAGTATACTTTTCGCATAGTAAATCCCAGATTCCGCCAAATACTTTTCAGTAGCAAGTAAGATATAATCAACAGTTACTTTATCCAAGGAAAAAACCGTGGTTGTAGCTTCCATATTCTTGCAAAGGGAATAAAATTCCGATACCATGGAATTCGGAAACATATAAACAGTTGCATCTGTATTTTCCGATGGTTTAAAACTGTGAATCCGATAGGGTTGAATTATGGTAAATTCATTAGCTGAAACAGTAAATTCATAACTACCCACATTCACCAAGACGCTACCTTTTTTCACAAAAACAATTTCAAGTTCGGGATTGATATGCAGACTGCATTCCGTCATCGGTCTCAAAAAAAGATTCTTGTCAGTAGTCATAATACACACACCTTTATATTGCACCAATTACCACAGAAAAGACTGCAAGCACAAGAGCAATATAGTTTTTCAATTTAAGATCTTCGGCAAATAGTATTTTCGCTAAAAAGGTATTCAGAATAAGACCCAGTGCCGAAGTTATAATCGTATACACGGAAATAGGCATTGAAGCAATTACAATAACGCTGATAATTGAGCTTATATTACTGATCGCCGTTCTCGCTCCAATATTTGCAACACCTTTAATTCCGAGAGATTTAAAAGAAAATCTCTCTTGATTCTTTGAAGATATACACATACAAATGATAGCAAACATTGCACAAAAAATCAAGCAGAATACATTAGTCATAAAAAAGAGATTATTTGAATGAAGTGTGTTTTCATTTTCTGTATAAAATTTCAAGAAAGTACCTGTGATGCCGTTGGACACAAAGCACCATATCGCTACAGGAATGGAAGTTCTTCCCCGTTTGAGTTCTGCATCGCCTATGTACGGAATAATTACTGCCGACAAAAGTGCAATTACCGCCATAATCCCATTGGCGGTTATTTTCTCATCAAAAAAGATTCTGCCTATAACAACGGATCCGCAAACATTTCCCGCCATAGCCACAACAGACATCATAAGTATGGACATTTTTGAAAGTGCAACAACACCTATTGTCAGAGAGTTTATAACGAGAAGTGCATACAAGGCTGAAAACACTAAAGTTGTTATATTCATCTCAATATTAAATTTACACAAAAATAAGAAGTACACAATGCCGAATATTGCATTGACAATATTCATTCCAACCATTGTGGAAATATCGTTTTTTACGCCAAGTTGAAATTTTTTTGACAAAATCTGCGACGCAGCCGACAACGCAAGGGTTATCAAAATTAAACTATATATCAACATTTTTATCACCATATGAAATTATATATTATAACAACTCTCAAAACAAGACATTATGGTACAAAAACAAGACAAAAACCTTCAATTTTGAAGGTTTTTGTCTTGTTTTTACTTATATTCTTCCACAACCTGAGAAATTAAGTTATAGTCATTTGTAAGAATGGTATCTACGCCCATATCAAGGTATTCTTTAGCAAGCTTTACTGTATCAGCCTGAAAAACATTACAGATAATTCCGTTTGCGTGGGCTTTATCCACCATTGCCCGGTCGAATCTGTCTGACATAAGCTGTACTTTCTGACAGTTATATTTAATTGCTCTGTCAACAATTTCCCAAGGTGCTTTTCCACCACCCATACAACGGGCAATATCGGGAGCGACTTCCTGCGCGAGCTTATGGAAATTATCGTTACCGCACATAAAGTAAACATACTTTTTGCAGTCATATTTTTCAATAAGCGCAACAATTTTTTCAAGTGTTTCCCTGTCATATTCACAATCATTGTCAATTGTTTTTATGTGAATATTCATAATTACATGGCAGGCGAACTTTTTGAGAATTTCTTCAAACTTAAGGATTTTCAAACCTTTAAATTTTTCACCGCGTTTGAATCCGAAATCATAATTTAAAAGTTCCTCGTATGTATGTTCGTAAACCTTCCCTTCTCCATCGGACACGCGTTCAAGGGTTTTATCGTGAATAGACACGATTTCACCATCCTTTGTCCACCACAGGTCAAATTCAATCTCCTCTGCACCCATTGCAACTGCCGCACCAAATGCAGGCATACTGTTTTCGGGAGCTATTGTATTGAATCCGCGGTGCGCACAAGTTCTGGGGTATGGCATAAGCGAATCCGGCAGACAGATTGCGCTTCCTGCAGGGCGGTATTTCCAAGGACGACGACCTTTTTCAATATATTCATAATGTGCCGCAGGAGGATTGCCGAAACCGGCAGGTTTATAATATTTTGCCTTAGGATCAATGTCTACACAGGCAAGACCTACCTTACTCTTAAGGTTTGCAAGAACTGTTCCGTCAGGCGAAACAATCATACTTGCACCACCAATGTCGGAATTTTCGTTCATCGTTACAGAAGAACGCAGAACATATGTATTTGTGTTATATGCAAGGAACTGCGTCATTATCTGAAGTGCCTGATGAGTGTCACTTCTCTGGTGGGAACAACCGATAATTATATCAAGATTCTTCTGCGCCATATTAGAGAAGTTCTCATAAAAATAGAAATCATAACAGGTTAAGAAGCCGTATCTTATACCATCAATTTCCACAACGGTAGGCTCGGTGAATTCATATGAATACTGACTGTCACGTTCGGGTTGATCCACTTCACCCTGTGTAGGATGTTCCTTGAAATAAAGTCCTGCAAGAGAGCCGTCGCGTCTGAAAGCATATGTAGTGTTACGGAAACCTTCTTCTGTCTTGTACATTGCATTTACAAATACTACTGCATTGCATCTTACGGCAGTATCGGCACATTCTTTAAGGAGTTTCTCTGTATAGAGTTCTCGGCTTAAATCTCTCTGTTCACGGGTTTTTGCGAGAGACGGTGTATCCGCAGCCTCTGGAAGAACAATAATATCCATAGAATCGTCACATTGATTAAGTAGATTCATCTGTATTTCATAGCACTCTGCAGTTTTTGAATAATCCGCTGAATATGGCGGCTGTATAACACATACTTTCATTACACTCTTTCCTTTCAAATAAATACGGGATGTGACGAATCACATCCCGTTTATTATATAATTATTTCACATCGTAGTCAAGTTTAAACTTCTCACCACAACCGTAGTTTTCATAAACATAGTCGATATCTTTATCACCACGACCGGAAAGGCAAGCAAGGATTGAGCCGGACTTATGCTCTTTTGCGTAGCGGATTGCATATGCAACGGCATGAGCACTTTCGATTGCAGGAATGATACCCTCATATCTTGAGAGCAGGAAGAATGCTTCCATAGCTTCCTCGTCGGAAACAGTTTCATAATGAACGCGACCTGCATCACGAAGGAATGCGTGTTCAGGACCTACACCGGGATAGTCAAGACCGCTTGCGATAGAATATACAGGAAGCGGCTCGCCCTTTTCATCCTGAAGAACATAGCTTGAATAACCGTGAATGATGCCCTTTGTTCCGTATGCCATTGTAGCCGCGTGATCACCTACGCCTGCACCTCTTCCAAGAGGCTCAACACCGTAAATTTCAACAGGGTCTGCAAGGAATGGCGTAAACATACCGAGAGAGTTACTTCCACCGCCTACGCAAGCTGCAACCGCATCGGGCATAATGCCTGTCATTTCAAGGAATTGCTCTCTCGCTTCAATACCTATAACAGACTGGAAATCCCTTACCATTTTCGGGAAAGGATGCGGACCGGCTGCTGTACCTATGCAGTAAATTGCATCTTTATACTCGTTAAGATATGCTTCAAATGCCGCATCGCAAGCTTCTTTAAGAGTCTTAAGTCCTTTTGTTACGGGTACAACATTTGCACCGAGCATTTTCATTCTTATAACATTGGGATGCTGTTTTGCAATGTCAACCTCACCCATATAAACGTCACATTCCATACCGAAGTATGCCGCTGCAGTAGCAATTGCAACGCCGTGCTGACCTGCACCTGTTTCTGCAATGATTTTCTTCTTCCCCATATATTTTGCAAGAAGTCCCTCACCCATACAATGGTTAAGCTTATGAGCGCCTGTATGATTAAGGTCTTCACGCTTTAAATAAATCTGGCAGTTTCCGAAAATCTTGGAAAGGCGTTCACAATGATATACGGGTGTGGGTCTTCCCTGAAACTCCTTACGAATTCTGCGAAGTTCATTTATAAACTGCGCGCTATGGCAGATTGCTTCATAGGCATCGTCAGCCTCCTTGAAAGCTTCAATAAGCTCTTTTGCCTGATATGAGCCGCCGTATTCACCGAAATAGCCCTCTTCATTCGGATATTCCTTGAGATAGTTTTCAAAATCTTTATACTTATTCATAGTTTTATTCTCCTTCAATTTTTAATACGGTTTTGAAACGTTCAATTTCGCCATCGTACACCTGGATTTTGGAGTATTAACATATTATCCACCGACTTTCATAAATAAAACCCTTGAAATGCACTGCATATCAAGGGTATATAAGCATATACGGATTTAGTCCATTTGCGAGATACCATCATACCCCCGACTTATAACGCAAGTCCTACGTCAGCGCATTTAACGCCACCCTCGACAGCCCATATTACTCAGGCAGTTCTGCGGAACTCACACCGTAATCCGCTCGCTCTTAGAACTGTTGACTGACTTTTTTCTGTCTCAACGGTTTATATTTTGTTGGAAATAATTATAACACTTACAATAATATATGTCAATAGTTTTGTATTATTTCGTATATACAAGCTGGAAATGTTCTCCGTCTTTAAACTCGGTGCTGTCAACACCTGTCTGCATTGCTTCACCATCTTTTTCAAAGGACCAGTAACTTTGGTCCTTATCATAATCGGCTTCTATTCCGTTTACTTTTTTAATATAAATTCCGTACGGACCTTCTTCGCCTTCAATAAGCTTTACTTCTTTCAAGGCTTCTCCAACATTATTTGTATCGGTTTTTATTGTAAAGTCAATGACTTTGTCACCAACCACAACTGATAAATAAAGTGTATTTTTTCCATTACCGAGAACTGTGCTTTCTGTAGTTTCTGCACTTTCCATTACCTTTTCGCTGTCTGTTGCATTTTCGCCTTGAAAAAAGAATACCCCTATCGCAACTACAATCAATAAAGCTATAATAACTATACTTGTCTTTTTCATACTATTTTCGTGCTCCAATCCGATACATCCCATATTTCATCAACTACGCCCTGATAAAATTCACTTTCGTGGCATACAAGAAGTACAGTTCCTTTAAATTCTCTGATAGCCTTGGCAAGCTCTTCCTTCGCCATAATATCAAGGTGATTTGTCGGCTCGTCCAGTACAAGGATATTTGCAGGATTCTGCATAATTTTGCAAAGTCTTACCTTTGCATTTTCTCCACCTGATAAAACACGCATCTGTGAGGTTATATGCTCCGTTGTAAGTCCGCATTTTGCAAGTGCCGCACGCGCCTCCGCATTTGTAAGAGAAGGAAATTCATCCCAGAATTCCTGAAGTGCCGTTTTATCAGATGCACTTTCCTCCTGTTCAAAATAACCTACATTGATAAACTGGTCGTGTTCAATACTCCCCTCAATAGGAGGTATAATTTTCAGAAGAGTTTTTAAAAGCGTGGATTTTCCAAGGCCGTTTACACCTTTGATGGCAATTTTCTTGTTTCGCTCAATTGTAAGGTCAATTTTTTTAGTGAGAGGACTGTCGTATCCTATTACCATATCCTTTGCCGATATAACAACTCTGCCGGGAGTACGGTCTGTCTTAAAGGAAAATGTTGGCTTCACTTTTTCAGGTGCAAGGCTTATACGATCCATTTTGTCAAGTTCTCTCTGTCTGGACCTCGCAAGGGTTGCAGTTGCTGCCCTTGCCTTATTTTTTGCAACGAACTCCTCAAGGTCGGCAATTTTCTTCTGCTGTTTTTTGTACGCCTGCTCTACCTGCTGCTTTTTCAGGTCGTACATTCTGAGAAAGTCGTCATAAGTACCCTTATATCGGGTAAGAATAGTGTTTTCCAGATGATAGATGACATTTGTAACTTTTGTTAAAAACGGAATATCGTGAGAAACAAGGATAAATGCATTTTCATAATCCTGTAAGAACCCCGTAAGCCAGTTTATATGATTCTCGTCCAGAAAGTTTGTAGGCTCGTCAAGAATAAGAATCATCGGGTTTTCCAAAAGAACTTTTGCAAGAAGTACCTTTGCCCTCTGCCCACCGCTAAGCTCGGTAACATCACGGTCGAGACCTATTTCGCTGAGACCGAGACCGTTGGCGTATTCGGAAATTTTAGTATCAATAGTATAGTAGCCTGATGAATCAAGAATTTCCTGCATTTCCCCCACATCTTCCATCATTGAAGCAATTTCATCATCCGATGCATCTGCCATTTTTTCATATATTTCCATCATTTCTTTTTCAAGATTGGAAAGATGGGAAAACGCATCACGAAGGACGTCACGGATTGTCTTTCCCTTACCGAGAGTGGAATACTGGTCAAGGTAACCGTATGTAATATGACGACACCATTCAACTGTGCCCTCGTCCGGCTGGAGGTCGCCCGTTATAATTCTTAAAAAAGTGGATTTTCCCTCACCGTTTGCGCCGATAAGACCTATATGCTCACCTTTTAAGAGACGAAAACTTGCATCTTCAAGAATTTGTCGTCCTCCAAAAGAATGTGTTATATTTTCTGCGTTAAGTATACTCATTAAATTCTCCTAAAAAAACAAATCTTTCAATACCTTCAAGAAATTTTGTTTTCTATATTTACAGTTTTACTTGTGGGGTTATAAACAAATCCTGCGTCAGCTTTTATAAAGGCTCTGTCTGATTCACTAATCGTAGTTTCGTATTCAAACCCTATATTAAGTCCATTATAGTTGACAGATAAAACATTGTATCCGTCCATCTCATTATATTCCTCTTTTGCATCGGGGAAAATTGCCTTAAGCTGGCTAACGGTTATTGAGTCGGGGCAATTATTAAATAATTTGTTTATTCTGATATATGCAACATTTGCTTTATTTCCTGATGGCACTGCTTCAGAAGTTGTTGCTGTACCTAATGTATTATAGCCTATCATATAGTCGCCGTCAGAATACACTACAACACCGAAATCAGTATAATAATCTATCGGATAGCCTAAAATACCATCAATTTCTTTTTTAGTTTTACCTATTAAAGTAAGATAGTATTCGTTAAACAATATTTCGCTACCTGATGTCTCGGTATAAAGAGCATCGGTATTTATGTAGACGCTTTTTCCATCCTCGGAATATTCAACATTGAAGTTAATAATACGCCCGATATCATTTATACTGAAATAGTGGTTACCTTCAATTTCATATGATTTTGGAAAAACAAGCTCTAAATCACAGAATACACTCAACAACTGCGTAGTTTCTGTTGCGGTGGGATTTTCTACAATTTTGTCAATAAAATCTCTTTCTTCGGACGGTGTTGTTCCCAGAACTATAGTGTAGCTCTTAGTTTGGGGATGATATTTCACATCGAAACACATAGGGGTGTCCTGAACAAGCTTTGCTATATCGAAAATTGAGAAATAGTCCTCATTGCCGATTCTGTAGGAGACTACATCCTTCTTTTCACCGTTAACTATAAGCTGTGTACAATAAAGCTCAGTAGTTTTTCCTTTTTCGGGATTCTGTGTTTTATTGTCTTTTGCTGTTTTTTCAGCACATCCGCTGAAAGATAAAACCATACAAACTATAAGTATCAGAGAAATAAACTTTTTCATAACATACTCCTTCAATATTTTTAAAAAATAAGGGCATATGAAGCACATATGCCCTTATTTAAGTTATACTCTTTCTACGCCGAGAGAAACTTTTTCGCCGTTGATATTCCATTCTTTGGAAGTTTCACAAGTACCATTGTTAACTGCAAGAGCAAGAACATCACCTTTGATTTCTTCTGCGTTTCTGTCCATAATGGCAGCAATCTTTTCGTTGCCGTCAACGTAAACGTTGATGTTATCCATTACTTCAAATCCGCTGTCTTTACGCATATTCTGAATCTTACTGATGATTTCGCGAACGAAACCTTCTTCAATAAGTTCATCGGAAAGACGTGTATCAAGAACAACTGTGATACCGAAATCACTTTCAGACTGGAATCCTTCAACCTGAGCAGACTCAATAAGAAGGTCTTCCTTTTCAAGGGAGATTGTTTCTCCGTTAACCTCGAACTTGATTGCACCACTTGTTTCGAGTTCCTCCATAGCTTTGTTTCCATCCACGTTAGTAAGGTAATCACGAATACCGCCGAGGAACTTACCGTACTTGGGGCCAACTGTCTTAAGCTGAGGCTTGAAGTTATAAGTTGTACAAGCACTTACGTTGTCTGTAAACTCAACTTCCTTTACATTAAGTTCGTCTGCAATGATTTCACTATAGAAGCTGTCAAGTGATGTGTCTGCCTTAACATACATTTTTCCGATAGGCTGACGGTTCTTGATATTAGAAGCATTTCTTGCAGCACGTCCAAGAACAACGATTGAAAGAACTTCTTCCATAGCCTTTTCAAGTTCAGGGTCAATCTTTGTTTCATCATATACGGGATAGTCGCAAAGATGCACGCTGATGGGTGCTTTTTCATCAATACTGCAAACAAGGTTACGGTAGATTTCTTCAGCCATAAAGGGAATCATGGGAGCAGTTACCTTGGAAATTGTAACAAGAGCAGTATAAAGAGTCATATATGCGTTAATCTTATCCTGAGTCATTTCCTTGCCCCAGAATCTTTCACGGCTACGACGAACATACCAGTTACTGAGTTCATCAATAAATTCCTGTAAAACGCGTGCACTTTCTGTAATCTTATAATCTGCAAGATATTCGTCAACAGTCTTTATGATTGAATTAAGTTTTGAAATAAGCCACTTATCCATTACGGAAAGTTTATCGTAATCAAGGTTGTACTTTGTAGCATCGAACCGGTCAATATTTGCATAGAGTACAAAGAACGCATATGTGTTCCAAAGAGTACCCATAAACTTACGCTGACCTTCAGAAACTGCACCGTCGTGGAAACGGTTCGGAAGCCAGGGAGCGCTGTTTACATAGAAGTACCAACGAATTGCATCGGCACCGTGTTTTTCAAGAGCATCAAAGGGGTCAACTGCGTTACCCTTGGACTTACTCATTTTCTGACCGTTTTCGTCCTGAACGTGACCGAGAACGATTACATTTTTATAGGGTGCTTCGTTGAAGATAAGTGTTGAGATAGCAAGAAGTGAATAGAACCAACCTCTTGTCTGGTCAACTGCTTCACTGATGAAGTTTGCAGGGAAGTTTTCTTCAAATATTTCCTTGTTTTCAAAGGGATAATGCCACTGTGCAAAGGGCATTGCACCGGAGTCAAACCAACAGTCGATAACTTCTTTTGTACGGTGCATTTCCTTGCCACATTCGGGACACTTTATTGTAACTGCATCGATGAAAGGACGGTGAAGTTCGATTTCCTCGGGGCAATTGTCACTCATAGACTTAAGCTCTTCAATAGAGCCGATTGAATGCTGATGTCCGCATTCACAAATCCAGATGTTAAGAGGTGTACCCCAATATCTGTCACGGCTTACGCCCCAGTCCTGAACATTCTTCAGCCAGTCGCCGAATCTGCCCTTACCAATTGTTTCGGGAATCCAGTTGATTTTTTCATTGTTACGGATAAGGTCGTCCCTTACTTCTGTCATCTTAATAAACCATGACTCTCTTGCGTAGTAAATAAGAGGTGTGTCACATCTCCAGCAGAAGGGATAATCATGTTCAAATTTAGGAGCGTCGAAAAGAAGTCCTCTGGAATCAAGGTCAACAAGAACCTTGGGGTCTGCATCCTTTACAAAAAGACCTGCAAAGGGAGTTTCGGGTGACATATTACCTGCCGCATCAACAAGCTGAACGAAAGGAAGGTCATACTTTCTTCCTACCTGAGCATCGTCTTCACCGAATGCAGGTGCAATGTGAACAATACCTGTACCGTCGGACATTGTAACATAAGAGTCACAAGTTACAAAATGGCCCTTTTTCTTCTGTTTTTCACAGATAGGCTTTACGCAGTCAAAAAGAGGCTCGTATTCCTTATGTTCAAGATCTGTACCCTTGTAAGTTTCAAGAATTTCATATGCAGGCTTATCTTCTGTCGCAAGTTTACCGAGAACTTTGTCAAGAAGAGCTTCAGCCATATAGTAGGTATAACCGTCAGCAGCTTTTACCTTGCAGTAAATATCGTCTGGGTTTACGCAAAGTGCAACGTTTGAAGGAAGTGTCCAGGGAGTTGTTGTCCAAGCGAGGAAATAGCTATCCTCACCCACTACTTTAAAACGAACTACCGCAGAGCGTTCCTTTACATTTTTATAGCCCTGAGCAACTTCGTGAGAAGAAAGAGGTGTTCCGCAACGGGGACAGTAAGGAACGATCTTGAATCCTTTATAAAGGAGACCCTTGTCCCATATCTGCTTGAGTGCCCACCACTCGGATTCTATGAAATCGTTATGGTAAGTAACATAAGGATCATCCATATCAGCCCAGAAACCAACTGTCTGTGAGAAATCCTCCCACATACCCTTATACTTCCATACGCTTTCCTTACATTTTTCAATGAAAGGCTCAAGTCCATACTGTTCAATCTGTTCTTTACCGTCAAGTCCGAGAAGCTTTTCAACTTCAAGTTCAACGGGAAGACCGTGCGTATCCCAACCAGCCTTACGGGTTACTTTGTAACCTTTCATAGTACGGTAACGGGGAATCATATCCTTAATAACACGAGTTAAAACGTGACCGATATGAGGCTTACCGTTTGCTGTGGGAGGACCGTCATAGAAAGTATAGCTTTCACAGCCGAGGCGGTTTTCAATACTTTTTTCAAAGATCTTGTTATCACGCCAGAATTTGCCGATTTTCTTTTCTCTCTCGACAAAATTGAGAGTGGTATCAACTTTGTTATACATAGTTTTACCTCCAAAAAGATTATATAAATTTAATAATAAGCATAAAAAAACTCCGTCCTCTAATCAGGACGAAGTAATCGCACCACCTAATTAGCATACCATCATATGCATCCCCTTAACGGAGGGATTGCCCGTTGCAAGCTACTGAGTTCACCTGCACAGCTCGGAAGTGATATTCACGGAAGTCTACTTTGCATCGGGCTTACACCGTCCCCGACTCGCTTTGCATTCCAAAAACCGCTACTGTCTTCGTCACAGCCTTTATATATAATTCTCATTCATTATAATACCTTGCCCTAAAAATGTCAACTGTTTTTGTTGACATAATTGATAAAATAATATAAAATATATAGTGAATACATATGGAAAATGGAGGTATATTGTATGGATAAGCTTATTCTTGTAATTGAAGACGAAGCTCCCATTGTTGAAATATTGAAATTTAACCTTACAAAATCCGGATATCGTGTTCTTACGGCGTTTGACGGTGAAGAAGGATACAGACTGGCAATAAGTGAGAAACCTGATTTAATTCTTCTTGATGTAATGCTTCCTAAAATGGATGGATTTGAAGTATGTAAAAAAGTCCGCGAAAAACAGTCTACGCCAATCATTATGCTTACGGCACGCGATGAGGAAGTTGATAAGGTTTTGGGCCTAGAGCTTGGTGCCGACGACTATTGTACAAAGCCTTTCTCCGTAAGAGAGCTTATGGCGAGAGTTAAGGCAAATATACGCCGTACATCAGCTGATGCTCCTGCTTCAGAAAGCGTAGATCTCATTACATTCCAAAATCTTACGGTTAATCCTTCAAGATATGAGGTTTCAAAAGATGGTAAAGTTATAGATTTGACTCTCCGCGAGTTTGAACTTTTGAAATTCCTTGCAATTCAGCCGGGACAGATATTTACCCGCGAAACTCTTCTTGAAAAAGTTTGGGGGTATGAGTATTTCGGTGATGTCCGTACAGTTGACGTAACAGTAAGAAGACTTCGTGAAAAGGTTGAGGATAATCCCGCCTCCCCCAATTTCATTATGACCAAACGTGGAGTAGGTTATTATTTTAACAAGTAAGGTAGAAAAAAATGTTTAAGAGTATTCAGTGGAAAATAATTGCAATATTTTTGCTATTAACCGTCAGCGTTATGATAGTTGTCGGTACTTTTCTGATACAAAATATTTCCGCTTATTACTACAGCGATTTCAATAACTCTCTTGATACGCAGGTTTTCACTGAAGATGTTGTGGAAGATTTTGAGGCGGTAGCCGATTCTTCCGATCCTTTGAATGGCTGCCTTGAACTGCTGAAAGTGTATTCTGTACGAATGGGAATTGACTCATTCAGAAATTATTACATCCTTGACAGTTCCCTAAATATCCTTGGCGGATCTTCTTCCGAAACAGGTACTAAAGAATCTTCCTCTAATATTATACTCGCCCTTGACGGAAAAAGGGGTAACCGTGTAGATAAAAACTCTGAAATTATGGATTATGCCCTTCCCTTAAATGATGGCGAATACATTATTTATGTAACAGACTCTATGCAGGAAGTTGACGAAATTATCACAAATATGTTCGTTAATATTTTCTGGGCACTTCTGTTCGGACTTTTAATTAGTCTTATCTTGGGTTATTTCCTTTCAAGAACCATTATTTCTCCGATATCCACACTTCAACACCGAAGCGAAAGTATGGCTGAGGGTGATTTCACCCATAAAATTGAAGTCAGATCCCGTGATGAAATAGGTCGTCTTACCATTGCTTTTAATGAAATGGCGGCTAAAATCAATACCAGTCTCGAAGAAATTCAGGCGGAAAAAAATAAGGTCGAGGCTATTCTATTAAATATGACAGATGCGGTATTGGCATATGACAACACCGGAACGCTGATACACATTAATCCTGCAGGAGAAAACCTTCTGGGTGAACACAAAGAAAAATCATTCGATGAATTTTTCGATTTAGTGGAAGCAAATATTTCGTTATACAGAATTCTATATATAGATTCCAATGAATCAATCGAACGTGATATCGAGTACAAAGGCAAGAGTCTTAAAGCATATTTTGCTCCTTTTAATACAGAGCGCTCACTTACTGCCGGTGTAGTTGTTGTTTTCCAGGATATTACACGCAGACAAATGCTTGATAACGCACGCCGTGAGTTTGTTGCAAATGTATCTCACGAACTCAGAACTCCGCTGACAACCATAAAGACATATGCAGAAACCATTTCCGATATGGGAGAAGAAAATGTTGACAGCTCTGTTCTCCATTTCGTTGGTGTAATTGAAAATGAAGCCGACAGAATGACAAGACTTGTAAAAGATCTTCTGACACTCTCTCAGCTTGACAGTTCCAAGATAATAGAACGCAGGAAAAAGTTCGACTTAGCTCAGCTTATTTCTTCTGTAATTGAAAAGCTTGGTATTACAGCAAAGCAAAGCGGTCACAGAATAAAATCAGATATCAGAATGAGTTCTTCCGTATGTTTCGGAGAACCGGATGCTATTGAACAGGTTCTTACCAATATCATATCTAACGCGATTAAATACACCCCGGGCGGAGGTAAAATTGAAGTTAAGTGCTACGGAGACTTTTCAAAAGCATATATAACCGTGCAGGATAACGGTATTGGTATTCCCGAAAGTGATCTCCCCCGTATTTTTGAGCGTTTTTACCGTGTAGACAAAGCAAGAAGCCGTCAAAGTGGCGGAACAGGGCTCGGTCTTGCAATTGCAAAGGAAATAATTCTCAGACATGAGGGTACAATCGAAATTGAAAGTCCTCAACAAAAAGGAACAATTGTTAAAATCATGCTTCCTTTGTATAAAAAGGATGAAATGGAATGATTTACAGAAAAAAGTAATAAATCATTAAGCTGATTGTAACACGATTGTAACATAAGTATTGTATAATGTAACTGTAAAAGTGAAACGAGCGTTTTATGAGGTGTTATTATGAAAAAAATTTGTGCATTTTTATTTGCATTGATAATAATGATGTCAGTTGTAAGTGTATCGGCTGCTAATCCTGCAAGTATTGCTGCAAACGACAACGGAAATGCAACAAACCTTATTGTTGTGAAAAAGCCTGAAACAAAAAATTCCGCAACACTTAAAAAGACTTACGGAATTACCGGAACAGGTAAAAACGGTGTCAATGTTGCATATTACAAGTGGAACGGTTCTGCATATGTTTCCATCAAGGATCCCAGCGGCGTAATCGCCCAGACAAAAATAGGAACAGCAGGTGTGTTCTACAAACAGGTTGCTTTGAACGAAGGGCACAACAAGTTTGCAGTAAGAGCAGAGTCTCCCAACGGTACATATCAGGTAGTTTATTTTGATATAAACGTACTTAACCAGAGTATCTTAACTAATATCAACGGATTTTCAAACGGAATACAGTCACTTTACAACGGCTGGATGAATTGACGACATTCTGCATAGAGCTTCAGACATCAGTCTGAAGCTCTTATTTATTTTTCAAGTTATGGAGGTGAACATATTGCTTAAAGAAAGGGTTAAAACTTCTGCTATTTTTTTGCTCATAATAAATCTTCTGTTTTTAACTGTCCAGCTCTGGTTTTTTAACTCAGGAGAAAAGGTAAAAGAAAGCTTTGTAAAATATGTTCGCCAAATACCAATTGTGGAAACCTTCTTCCCCATAGAACCTCAGTACAGTATTTCAAAAGAAAATCTTTCAAAGCCAAGGAAGTTTTTAATCAATGACGGTTCTCTTTGGATGGCATACTATAATACTGATTTAGGATTTTCTCCTATTAACGAAAGAACAAAAAATCTTATCACAGGCTTTTTGAAAGGTGAAATAACGGGAACAAAAAAAATTGATGACTTTACTTGGGAATCAGGACTTGAATCCCTTAGTATTTATGTTGAGTATCCTGTTGCCTTCTCACCGGAAATGTTATGCCGT
The DNA here is from genome assembly GCA_015068735.1 of Oscillospiraceae bacterium. Lineage (GTDB taxonomy): Bacteria > Bacillota > Clostridia > UMGS1883 > UMGS1883 > UMGS1883. The sequence goes on along the minus strand of SVJW01000029.1, from coordinate 4,364 downwards.
ATTATGGGCATAAGCGAGAAAAATGTTCCCAAAGATGTAAGCACATTCAGAGAATTTATCATTATCCCCTCAAGTGATGAAAGTGACATTTGCATTATGGCGCGCGATAGTCATAATGAGAATTCAATTTATGCATACATTTTAAGCGATAAATACACGCTTCCTGCTGCCGACCTTTCTGTTTACACAAGTAACAGTAATGTTTATTATCAGCCGGCATTCAGCACAGGACTTGAACTTGATGAAAAAAGCAATGTTTCATTAGCTCCTCTGGTACTGTTTTCCGATTCTCAGCCTGCAACGAAGGTGCTCAGACCAAAAAGTCTGATGAATGAAAACTCAAAAAATATGCTTCTTGAAAACTTTGGTTTTAACCCCGACATGAGCCCCTACAAAGATAGCGATGGCGGAATAAACTATATCGCCAACTACGCTTCTGCAACAAATTTTCCCGACGGCATATTTGAATATAACGCAATAATCGATGAACGAGGCATTCTTTTAGACGAAAGCGGAAACAGTTATAATGTTTTAAATGCATCTATAGACTTTGCTGAAAAAACATGGGGGTGTCTCTCCAAGGAGCCTTTAAGCATTCTTGTAAGCAGTGACTTATCCGAATATGACAGTTCAAAATCATACACGTTTAAGTTTGATTACTACCGAAACGGAAGACCCATAAAAGTGGATCTTCCTGCACAATACGGTCACGATAAAATGAATTGTGCAATAGAAATCACCGTAAAGAACGGAAGATTGATTTCTTACAGGCAATATATGAGATTGTATGAAAGTGTGTCTGACTACAATCTGTCAGACACATTCGTAACAGCTCTCGACTACTTTGTACAAACACTCGGAAATGACGTTCAGAAACCGGTAGTATTAGAAGATATTTATATAGGCTATCTTGACAACGGAGCAGGAACTGATTTGTATGCAACATGGCTTGCAAAAACAAATTCAGGAAACATTTACCGATATTCATCTAATAACTAAAAAAGAATTGGAGGTGATTCGACTTTGAAATGGACAAAAATAAAGAGCATAATTTTGTGGTTCCTTTTGGTAATGAATGTATTTATGTTGATAATTATAGGCATCACTATCGGAAAACAAAATGAAATTCCTAAAGAAGTCGTTGACTCCTCTATTTCTCTCTTGACAAAAGATGGATTTGAAATTGATCGGAAGATTTTCCCTGATAATTACTACAATCTACCTTCATACAGTGCAACATTTTATTCTGCCGGCGATCTTTCCACTATATTCTTTGACCAAGAAGTTGCTTTCCGTACTTTTGAAAATTCGCTTGTTGCAACGAAAGACGGTGCAACCTTGACAGTAACCGGAAATCACTTTACTTATGAAAACGACAACAAGCCAAAAGAAGACGGTTCCTCTGCAATAAAAAAAGCACTTACAAAAGCAGGAATAGACATGGAAGGTGCTGTCTATGACAAAAAGAACAATTGTTTCTACAGAATGTACAATGACGTTAACCTTTTTAATATGTCTATACAGGCAAAAATAGATAAAAACGGCAATCTGTGTTATGTAAACGCATACTGGCCAAAGGACCTGGCACAGGGAGAAAGAAAGAAATTTTCATTTTTAGAAAATGTAGTAAGATTAAAAGAAGTTTTCCCCGAAAAAGGAAAAATCAGCAATATTGAACTCGGGTATGAGTTACAATCTCTTGGCGGAGAACAATATGCATTTGTACCTGCATGGAGAGTAACGGTTAATGATCTTACAAAAATAATACAATAAAAAAATCAGTCTCATAAGAGACTGATTCAGACTGTCGAAAAAGTCGGTCAACCGCAAGCAAACTTGAATTTTTAAAGTTTTTGTAAGGGTTTACGATTTTCGACAATCCGGTAACAAGGCAACTTCTCATTCAATGAAAAAGATAGTTAAGCCCTGAAAATCGCAGTTTTCAGGGCTTTTGCTTGCTTCCGTCCAAGTCAATCTCTACCGTACCCTCGTACGCCGACGAGCTTGCCTTGAACAGATTTACCTTCCTTTTTCCTCGTCTGCCAGCGTGTCGATAGGTTTATCGACACGCTGAATCAGTCTCATAAGAGACTGATTTTTTATTGTTCAAATTACTTATCGAGCTTTTTAATCTGGTCTTTCTGAATATCAGCGTATGCTGAAATCATTGGTTTAAGATCTTTACCCTTAATATTTCTTCCGATGTAGTTTCTTGTAATTTTAACAACAAGGCTTGAAAGTGAAATAACAGCAATAAGGTTAGGTACCATCATAAGTCCGTTGAATGTATCGGAAATATCCCAAGCAAGAGAAGATGTAAGAAGCGCACCACAAAGAATTGTTACAAGGTGAATTACCTTATAAAGGAAAGTGGATTTTGTTCCGAAAAGGTATTCCCATGCTTTTGTACCGTAGTGATCCCAACCAAGAACCGTTGTAAATGCAAAAAGCAAAATTGCAATTGCAACGAACTTACCGCCAATACTGCCGAATACTGTTGTAAAAGCTGTTGCTACCAATGTATCCTGAGTAGCTCCAAGGAGAATTTCACCTGTTTCAAGGTTGATAACGCCGGAAGTAAGAACAACAAGAGCTGTCATTGTACAAACAACCATGGTATCTGCAAATACTTCAAATATACCCCAGAGACCCTGTTTAACAGGCTCTACAACGTTTGAGTTAGAGTGTACCATAACGGAAGAACCGAGACCTGCTTCGTTAGAGAACACACCTCTCTTACAACCCTGTGTAATTATCTGGCTAAGTGCAACACCTCCGGCGCCGCCCCATGCCGCATTAGCAGTAAAAGCATTGCCAAAGATAGCACCAAAAGCACTTCCGATGTTTTTAAAATTCACACCAATAATAATTAAACTACCAAGGCAGAAAAGTACAACCATAAATGGAACTACTTTTTCTGCAAAGTTTGCAATCTTCTTAAGACCGCCAAGAATTATAAGACCTGCAACTACAACAAGCACAATACCAAGAATAAGGTGATACATGCTTACGCCCTCATAAAGCATATTGTTTGAAAGTGAGGGGACCTTAAAATTGTCAACAATAGAAATTACAATCTTGTTAATCTGACCCATTGCACCGATACCAAAAGATGCGAGAATTGCAAACACAGAAAACAAACCTGCAAGGAATTTACCGATTTTCTCATATCCGTACATGCTTCCGAGACCATCACGGAGGTAGTACATCGCACCGCCTGACCATTCGCCATTGCTGTTCTTTCTTCTGAAGTAGATACCGAGAACATTTTCAGAATAGTTTGTCATCATTCCAAGGAAAGCTGCAAACCACATCCAGAAAACAGCACCGGGACCACCGATTGCAATAGCTGCTGCTACACCGACAATGTTACCAACGCCGATTGTTGCTGCAAGAGCAGTACAAAGAGCCTGGAACTGTGATATTGATTTTCCCTGAACATGACCTGATACTTCTTTCTTAAAAAGAGAACCAAGAGTTTGTGAAAACCAATGTTTGATGTGCTTTATCTGGAAAACACCTGTGATAAGAGTTGCAAGAAGACCTGTAAACAGAAGAAGATACAGACCCTTGCCCCAGACAAAGTCGTTGATGACAGTATTATACTCTGCCAACTTGCTCATCATAAATAAAACATCCTTTCATGCCAGCGAAATAAAAATGGGAGTTTTTTACACAAATAAAAAACTCCGCACAGTAAATAAGCCTTGTTAAGACCTGTACCTCCGTCCTTTTGCCTGAGAGATTAGTTTCCAATATAGAAACCTTGCACCTTCGGCATCCTTTTGCTTTATAAAAGCGGACTTCTCCGGAGCGCTATCCGTCTGCAGTCTTTACCACATTGGCACCTGAGAGTGTTACTCCTTCGGCAGGCAACTTGCCTTTTCCTGCATACTTCGCTTAGCCTTTATTAAATTAACATTGTTATTATTACATATTATGACATATTTGTCAATATTATTTTTTGAGTTTCAAAGTAAATTTGCTGTTTTCAGGGGTGACTTTCACAGTAAGGCAGTATAAAGTGTCTGTTTCCCATCCACCTATAACAAGTCGGTCATCAAGAGGAATTGAGATAATTTCACAACATCCTGGCACAGACATTCTGACGCCGTTTGAAAACATGTATATATCGCCACCTTTTACAGGACATTCACGCATATAGTAGCGGAACACTGCACTCTCGCCCTCAAAATCAAGTCTTTCGTTTACAACAACTTCATCTTTGGTGAAAATCACTTCCCTCTCCGCCTTTATAATTCTTGCTTCTTTTTCATATGCACTTGTGTACTCTACTACAGTTTTTCCCTTTTCTGCAAAGAAATTATCGGCACGGAACTCTTCTCCCTTATGCTGAGTAAAGC
>SVJW01000028.1 GCA_015068735.1 Oscillospiraceae bacterium | reverse complement strand
GTTCTGCTGAATTTGCACTTACATTTGCGGCAACTCACGACAAGTGCCTTCCCCTTATGGATAACGGTCATTACCATCCCACAGAAATGGTGTCCGACAAGATTCCTGCACTTTTGTGCTTCTATCCCGAAATTGCACTCCATATTACACGCCCCATACGCTGGGATAGTGACCACAGCGTTCTTTTCGACGATGAAACAAGAGAAATGGCAAAGGAAATCATCCGTTGCAATGCTCTTGATAAAGTTTATATGGCACTTGACTTCTTTGATGCATCCATCAACCGTATCGCATCCTGGGCAGTAGGTTTCAGAAGCTGGCAGAAAGCACTTCTTATGGCTCTTTGCACACCTAATGCAGAACTTAAGAAACTTCAGGACGAAAACCGCCTTACAGAGCTTATCGTTATGCAGGAAGAGGTTAAGACACTTCCTTTCGGCGATATCTGGGAAGAATACTGTACAAGATGCGGTGTTATTGCAGATAACAGCTGGTTTAAAGAAGTTGAAAAATACGAAAAAGAAGTTCTTTTGAAAAGATAATTTTGGGAGGAAACAAAATGAAAGTTTTAGCTTTTGACTTTGGTGCATCCAGCGGCAGAGCTATTATCGGTACATTTGAAAACGGAAAAATTTCTCTTGAAGAAATACATCGTTTTGACAATGGTCCCGTATTTATGAATGGTGGCTTTTACTGGGATTTACCCAAGCTTTTCCACGAAGTTAAGCAGGGACTTATCAAAGCAGAAAAGTATGGTTATGAAAGTATCGGTATCGATACATGGGGTGTTGACTATGCCCTTATAACACTTGACGGACTTCTGCTCGGTAACCCCTACAACTACCGTGACGAAAGAACAATTCCCGTATTTGAAAAGCTTAAGGAAACAATAGGCGAGAGTAAGCTTTATAAGATGACAGGTATTCAGAATATGAATATCAATACTCTTTATCAGCTTCTTGAAACAAAGGAAAATCATCCAGACTTTTATGCTCTTGCAGATCGTCTTATCCTTATGCCCGACCTTTTCGGTTATCTTCTTACAGGAAAAGTTTATGCAGAGCGTTCAATGGCTTCCACAACTCAGCTTCTTGATCCTTATACAAAGGACTGGAATAAGAAACTTATTGATAAACTTGGGCTTGACATTACAAAGTTCCCCGAACTTGTTGACAGCGGTACACAGATTGCTCCCGTTAAGGACGAAATCTGTAAGGAGCTTGATATCACTCCCAAGATGCTTACCGCCATTGCAGGTCATGATACTGCAAGTGCAGTTGTTGCAGTACCTGCTAAGGTTAAAGATTTCGTATATATTTCCTGCGGTACATGGTCGCTTTTCGGTACAGAATTGGACGAACCTTGTATCACAGAAATGTCTGCTGAAATGAATATCACAAACGAGGGCGGACACGACCGCACAACACGTTTCTTAAAGAATATTATCGGCTTGTGGATGATTCAGGAAACACGCCGCCAATTCAAGCGTGACGGTAAGGATTATTCCTATGCAGATATGGAAAAATTGGCTCGTGAAGCAAAGCCCATGCAGTGCTTTATTGATCCCGATGATCCCCGTTTCACTCCTCCGGGAAACCAGATTCAGCGTATCCGCGAATTCTGTCAGGAAACAGGTCAGTATGTTCCACAGACAGACGGTGAAATTATCCGTTGTATTTACGAATCTCTTGCAATGAAGTATAAGTATACTTTTGAAAATCTGCAGAAGTGTACCGGCAGAACATTTGAAGCAATTCATATGGTTGGTGGCGGTACAAAGGACGGCTTCCTCTGTCAGATGACAGCCGATGCAACTAATGTTCCCGTAATTGCAGGACCTATTGAAGCAACTGCAGCAGGAAATATTGCAGTACAGCTTATCGCAGCAGGGGAGATTAAGGATCTTAAGGAAGCAAGAGAAATCATTGCAGACTCTTTCTCCGTACAGGAATTTACACCTCAGGATAAGACATTTGACGAGTATTACGAAGAATTTTGTAAGATACTTAAATGATTAAAAAATGATAAAAACATCCGAATTTCAATTCGGATGTTTTTTGTTGAAAATAACTCTTGACAAATCGCGTTAAATTAACTATTATATTAAAGGTTTGTTTAATTATTTCAATAAAAGGAAGTCCTAAAAATGAGTACATTATTATCAATTTCCATTGCCCTTTTAGCAGGCCTTTTAATGACAAGAGCATTCAAGCCTTTAAAACTGCCGTCTGTTACCGCATACCTTATTGCAGGTGTTCTTATCGGACCTTACTGCATGGGTCAGCTTGGTATAGATGGTCTTGGATTTAAGAGTATGGATGCAGTTCATGCATTGTCCCTTATTTCTCAGGTTGCACTTGGATTTATTGCATTTTCTATCGGTAATGAGTTCAGAAAAGAAGATATCAAGCATATAGGTAAACAGGCTTTTGTGATTGGTGTCCTGCAGGCACTTGTTGCTACTTTGTTTGTAGACATTGCACTTTTTGTTGTTCATAAGACAATGCCCCATGTTCTTTCTGTTTCTCAGGCAATTACTCTTGGTGCTATTGCAACAGCAACTGCACCTGCGGCTACTCTTATGGTTGTTCGTCAGTATAAGGCGAAGGGTAAACTTACAGATTTGCTTCTCCCTATAGTTGCACTTGACGATGCTGTCGGACTTATAGTTTTTGCAGTATCTTTCGGTATTGCAAAATCTCTTGGAACCGGCAATGTTGATATGATTTCAATTCTTGTAAATCCCTTGATTGAAATTGTATGTTCTCTTGCTCTCGGTGCTGTTTTAGGATGGGTTCTTACTCAGCTTGAGAAGATGTTTAACTCCAACACCAACCGTCTTAATATGACAATCACATTTGTTGTTCTTACAGTTGCTCTTTCTATGATTAAGGTTGATTTAGGACCTGTTCATATTGGCTTTTCTTCACTTCTTGTATGTATGATGCTTGGTACAGTATTCTGCAACATCTGTCCGCTTTCTCACGACCTTATGGAAGGTGCTGATAAATGGACATCACCGCTTTTTGCTCTTTTCTTCGTAATCAGCGGTGCAGAGCTTGAACTTGGAGTATTTGCGCAAGGAGCTATCGTTCTTATCGGTGTTGTGTATATCATTTTCCGTTCACTCGGTAAATATTTCGGTACGTTTATCAGTGCAAAGATGACAAAATGTTCTCCCGAAATTTGTAAATACCTCGGTATCACACTTCTTCCACAGGCAGGTGTAGCTCTTGGTATGTGTACTATTGCGGCAGCGGAATTCGGTGAAGCAGGTATCCTGATCCGTAACATCACACTTTTTGCAGTACTTGTTTATGAACTTATAGGTCCGCTTCTTACCAGAATGGCACTTCAGGCAGCAGGCGATATTAAGCCTATGAGTGAAGAAGTTAAGATGCGTCGTCATATTAAGCTTGAGGCAGCAAAAAACAGAAATAACCAATAAGCGTAAAAAAGGATGTGTATTTGCACATCCTTTGCTTTATGCATAAAATATAATAAATGACAGAAAATATAATAAAAAATAAGTATGGTGATGATATATGATTCTGACAGTAACTCCAAATCCGACAATAGACAGAGTATATTTTGTTGATGAATTCCAGATGGGTGAGGTGCATCGTCCCGAGCATTTCACCTGTACTGCAGGAGGTAAGGGACTTAATGTGTCCCGTGTGGCACATCTTTTGGGGCATAAAACTCTTGCAATGGGATTTATTGGTGGTTTCAACGGAGAATTTATAAAAAGTGAAATTACGAAACAGGGTATCGCTAACAATTTTACACAAATTGACGGCGAAACACGCATCTGCGTAAATATTTCCGATAAAAACGGTTTGTCGGGAGAAATCCTCGAAGCCGGACCAAATGTCACCGAAGAGGAAAAAAAGGCATTTTTAATAGCTTTTGAAAAAAAGATTGATGCCGCAGACATTATCTGTGCAGCAGGAAGTCTGCCCAAAGGACTTGACAGCTCGTTTTACATCGAGCTTGTTTCTATTGCAAAAAAACACGGAAAGAAGATTATAACCGATGCCAGTGGCAGAACTCTTGACGATGTTATAAAAGCAAAACCCTTTATGGTAAAGCCTAACCGTTATGAGCTTTCACTTCTTATGAAAAAGGAAATAGACTCGATTGAAGATGTAAAAGAAGCACTTACCTTTTTACAAAAATCAGGCGTAGAGCTTCCTCTTGCAACCTTGGGTAAAGATGGAGCAATGGCGTATACAGACGGCATATTCTATAAATTCAGTTCACCCGAGGTGGAAGTTATAAATACAGTCGGCTCAGGGGACAGTTCCGTTTCCGGAATTGCCGTGGGACTAAGCCGCGGAATGAACATTATTGATTCCATAAAACTTGGTATGGCTGCAGGAACTGCAAATACACAATCCCCCGAAACAGGTTTTGTTACACCCGAGTTGGTAGAAAAATATTATAAAGAAATAATTGTTGATAAAATTTAAAAAGACGGCAGGAAACGATATTTCCTGCCGTCAGCGTGTCGATAAACCTATCGACACGCTGGCAGACGAGGAAAAAGGAAGGTAAATCTGTTCAAGGCAAGCTCGTCGGCGTACGAGGGTACGGTAGAGATTGACTTGGACGGAAGCAAGCAAAAAGCCCTGAAAGTTGCAACTTTCAGGGCTTTAATCAATATTCATTTTTAACAACCAGTCCTTTTATTAACAGGTTGTCGAAAATCGCCACCCCCTACAAAAATTTAAAAATTCAAGTTTGATTGCGGTTGACCGACTTTTTCGACAGTCTGACGGCAGGAATTCCTGCCGTCTTTTTAAATTTTATCAAGCATACTCTTCATATTAGTACCGCCCATTCCTGCGGTAGGGGAGTATCCCGTTTCTTTTACATATGCCCTGTAAAAATTTGAATAATCTGAAAAGCCTGCCTCACTGCTTGCCTCGGAAAGGCTTTTTCCATTTCGGTGAAGCTCTTTTGTCAGCATAATTCTGCGGTATGTAATGTATCTGTTAACCGTAAAACCGGTACATATCTTGAAACTTCTGCATAAATGATGCTTTGACACAAAAAACTCATTTGCAAGCAAATCCAAACTGAGGTCTTCGCCCAAGTGTTCATTTATGTAGTTAATAACATTTTTTACCGTCTGATTCTGTACTCTACCGTCGGAAAATTTCATATTGTTAAGCTGATGTAGAAGCTCAGTCATAACGCAACGGATAACAAGACTGTTGTCTTTTTCCTCTTCTCTCATATAATTTTCAAGTCGCACAATAGTGTCAAAAACTTCGGCACTTTTGGCTGTTTCTTTCTTGATCAGATTTCCCTCACCGCTTTTTCTGTTCAGAAAGATTTCCAGATACTTTTTGTATTCCACATTTTCAAAAAAGGATGCATCAATATGGAAAACAATTCTTTCATATACCTTGGAATTGGTGAGGAGAATGTAATGCATCTCATCAGGTCTTGTGATAATAATATCCATAGGGCTAAGCTCATAAACATTACCCTCAACAATAAACTCCGCATTTCCCTTTAAAAAAATCAGGATTTCATACTCGCTGTGATTATGCAGAATGAAGTCCTGCTGTCGCGGAGGTGTATCCTTGCTATGTACATAACCGAAACTTTTGTCGGGCATTTTATATGAGCAAATTCGTTCAAACATTGCTTTTTTACACCTCCTGTTTTCCTATTATATCCTACAATGTCAATAATTGCAATGTTTTTATCAATATACGTCTTGAAATATGAAAATATCTGTATTAAAATATAATCAGAAAAATATTTTTTGGAGGAAATAATATGGATAAGGTAAGATTAGGTATTATCGGTCTCGGAAACATGGGTAGCACTCATGCAAAGAATATCAATGCAGGAAAAGTTCCCGGTATGGTACTTGGTGCAATCTGCGATATTGCAGAAGCGAGAAGGGATTTTGCAAAGAAACTCTATCCTGATGTTCCCGTTTTTGAAACAGCGCAGGAACTTTATGATAGCGGCAGTGTAGATGCAGTTGTTATTGCTGTACCGCACTATGACCATCCGCAGCTTGCAATAGATGCATTTAAGGCAGGTCTTCATGTTATTACAGAAAAGCCTGCAGGTGTATATACAAAACAGGTTCTCGAAATGAACGAAGCTGCAGCTAAGTCTGACAAGCTTTTCGGAATTATGTACAATCAGCGTACAAATCCCGTTTACAAGAAACTCAAGCAGATGATTGATGAGGGTATGCTTGGCGAAATCAAGAGAGTAAACTGGATTATCACAAACTGGTACCGTCCCCAGTCCTACCACGATAGCTGCACATGGCGTTCTACTTGGAAGACAGAGGGTGGCGGTGCACTTATCAACCAGAATCCTCATCAGCTTGACCTCTGGCAGTGGCTTTTCGGTATGCCCGAAAAGATTATGTCCCATTGCTCTTTCGGTCGTTATTACGATATTGAAGTTGAAGACGATGTTACTGCATTTATGCAGTATGAAAACGGTATGACAGGTGTTTATATTACATCTACCGGCGAAGCACCGGGTACAAACCGTCTCGAAATTGCCTGCGATATGGGACGCGTTGTTGTAGAGGATAACAAGATTACATTCAATCGCAACGTAGTAGGCGAACGTGAATTTAACAAGACCTTTACAGGTATTTTTGGCGCTCCCGAATGTTGGAAGTGTGAAGTTCCTGCCGACACAAGCGGCGGTGAACAGCATGTTGGCATTTTCAAGGATTTCACAAGTGCAATTCTCAAGGGTACAAAACTTCTTGCTCCCGGTGAAGAGGGTGTAAACGGTCTTACAATTTCCAACGCAATTCATTACAGCGCTTGGACAGGCGGCTGGGCAGATGTTAAGAACTTCCCTCACGAGGAATTTTATGAACTTCTTCAGGATAAAATTGCAAAGTCTACAGTAGTAAAAGCAGAAGTTCAGAGAACTACTGCAACTGAAGGCACTTATTAAAAAAGGAGAAATTGTTATGGATAAAAGAATAGGCGCACAGCTTTTTACTCTCAGAAAATTTTGTGAAACTGCAGAGGATCTTGATGCAAGTTTTGCAAAACTTCAGAAAATCGGATATAAAACAATTCAGGTTTCCGGAATAGGCCCTATCCCTGCAAAGGTTGTTAAGGAAACCGCTGACAAGTACGGACTTCAGATAGTTTGTACACACAGAGGATTTGACGATTTCAAGAACAATATTGATCAGATAATAGAAGACCATAAAATAATGAATTGTTCCATTTCAGGTCTTGGTTGTATGCCTCCGGATTATAAAAACAATTTAGGAGAATTTGTAAGCATTATGAGTACTGCCGCAAAGAAACTCAAGGAAGCAGGAATTCAGTTTGCATACCATAACCATGCTTTTGAGTTCGAGAAGAGAGACGGTAAGTATATCATGGACTATCTTATCGAAAACACAAATCCCGACGAATTCAAGTTCATTGTGGATACATACTGGCTTGCAATCGGCGGTCAGAATCCTGCCGAATATATCAAAAAGCTTGGTGACAGGGTAGCTGCAGTTCATTTCAAGGATCTTGCTATGGATCATAACACTGCTATTATGGCTGAGGTTATGGAGGGCAACCTTGCATGGGACGAAATTTTTGCTGCTTGCGAGGAATGTGGGGCAGAGTATGCTCTTGTAGAGCAGGATGTATGTCAACGCGATCCTTTTGAAAGTATGGAAATAAGCTACAACAACCTCACTAAGAAAGGTTTTTGCTGATTAAAGATGACAAAAAGGCTGTGACAAAATTATTTATCACAGCCTTTAAGTGTTATATTACAGTGTTTTTTCTGTATTTTTTTGGTGAGATTCCCTTAACTTTCCGGAAATCTTCAATAAAATGACTTGATGTGGAGTAGTTAAGAGAATACGCAATTTCCGTTATGGACATATCTGAACTTTTCAGAAGTTTTTCCGCGATATTAATTTTTACATTTTTAACATACTGCGTAAAAGTCGTGCCTGTTAATGCTTTAAACAATCTGGAAAAGTGTCCGTCGCTCATTTTACACATTTGTGCAGCTTCGTGTGTGCGGATTGCAGTGTTTTCTGGGATTTTACTGATAATGCTTTTTATAATGGATATATTTGCGGCTTCTGCAACATTCTTTACGGGAGTCAGCTCGTTTCTGAAATTCCAGAAATCCAGAATATATGCACATGCTGAAATGATGTTTGAACGGATATACAGCTCGGAAGTGTATTCATTGGTGTCATATAACTCCATTGATTTTTCCAAAAGCTCACGTAATGTCTGATTTCCGGGAATAATTCTGGTGTGTTTGTTATTGTATGCATTCAGATTGAGAAGGTACTCCATTTCATTGGTGGTTTGCTCGCTTGTGCGGAGAATATCAGACAAAAATTTAATGGCAATATACTTATTTTTCCCATATGCCTTAAATGCATGGAGCTCGTTGGGGTAGATTATAAGTAGTGAATCTTTTTGAAGATCAAAACGTCTGCTTTCCGTAAATACGGAAAGTGAACCTTCAAGTACATATATAAGTTCTATATACTGATGGTAGTGAAATTCGGGTATCGGTTTTGTGATATCTCTTTCAAGAAGCAGACACTCGATATTTAAGTTTTCTCCGTCACGGGTAGTGATGCCCTCATGCTTTATTGTATTGCCGTTATGGACTTCAATTCTATCATTTTTTGTTACAGGTTTACAATTCTTTTGCATATAATCACCTTATATCAGAATTTCGATATTTCTTGTTAGATTTATTATAGCACAAAAAAAAGAAATGTGCTACTATAAAATTATAGAAAATTATTTTTTCATAAGGATAAAACTCAGGAGGGGATAAAAATGAAAAAAGTATTAGCATTACTTGTTGCATTGGTGCTTTTAAGCAGCAGTGTAGCATTTGCAAGCACCGACATTGATAAAGTGGTGTTTGAACTTACTTCTTTCGGTATTCTTAAGGGCGACGGTAATGGCGACCTGAGACTGGAGGATACAATTACCCGTGCAGAATTTTCCCAGATGGTGGTAAGAATGCTCGGTTACGAAAATCTTACGGGAGGATATTCAAGTCCTTTTAAGGATGTTCCGGATTCTGCTTGGATGGCAGGTGCAGTTTCCCTGCTCAGCCATTTAGGCTATGTATCAGGTGATCCTAATGGTAATTTCCGTCCCAACGATCCCGTACGTATTCAGGAATGTGAGAAAATTCTTCTTCACGTTCTTGGTTATGAGAATGTAGCGGTAGCTTATGGCGGTTATCCCGGCGGATATACAAAACTTGCTACACAGATTAGACTTACTGACGGTGTACCGGCTGTTCCTACAGCAAATGCAACCCGTGCCGACGCAGCAAGACTTGTGTATAATACACTCTATTCATATCCGCTTGAAACATATAAGGTTGATATGTCAGAATTCCAGAAGTCGGACGAGCTTTTTGTAGAAAGACTTCTCAGAAATGATTCCATAAAGCATGACAGCGGTATATTAACTGCTACATATGACACATGGCTTTCCAAGCCTCTTTCTGACATCGAAGAGAACCAGATAGAAATTAACGGCAAACTCTTTGACGTAGGCAGCATCAATGCAGAAGAGTACCTTGGATATAATGTAGAAGTTTACTATATGGAGGAAGTTGACGGAAAGAGAGAAATTCTTAACCTTGCTCCTTCTAAAAATAATTCAAGAGTAACAGTTTCAGCAAAGGATGTACGTTCAGTAACACTTGATGCTATCACTTATTCAGACGAGAACTCAAAGAAACAGGAATTTGTTGTTGATAACGATACAGTATGGCTTTACAACAACCGTGTTATGTCTGAATATTCCCCTGCAGATTTAAAAATAGAAAACGGTAGTTACCTTCTTGTAGATAATGACTACGACAGAGCGTACGAATATGCATTCATATACGAGTACGAGTCAGGCGTTGTTGACAGAGTGAATCTTAACGGTTGTATCTACCTTACAAAAGAAACTCCCATATACGGTCGTGACTATGTCGTTGTAAAAGAGGATGATGATATTATCTACCGTATAAAAGATGCTGACGGAAAAAGAATGATTCTTTCTGACGTTGAAGAAGGTGATGTAATCACCGCTTATCAGAGCAAAGACGGTTCTTATGTGGGTATTGAAGTTTCTAAGACAGTTGTAACAGGCGAGTATGAAATGCTTGACGGTACTGACTACATAACAATTTCCGGAACAGATTATATTCAGGGCAAAGACCTTGACCTTTCTGAAGTAAAATTCGGAAATACCATCAATGCATATATCAACACCTATAACGAAGTTGTATTCGTAGAACTCACTGAGGAAAGCGAAGCAAATTACGGTTACATTACAGATATAATCGGTAACAGAAACAGGGAAATAGAAATAATTGTATCAAACAACGTAGTCCTTGATACTGAAGCCAGCGACGATCAGGATGATGCTAACCTTATCCCCGTTCTTATCTGCCGTAACAGCGAAATAGCTTATTATGAATTGGAAAACAGAGTAAGATTTAACGGAACAAAAATGGATTCATCCGACGTGGATGACAGAATTGAGATGAATAGCCCCGTTAAATTTACTCTTAGTGCAGAGGGCAAGATAAAAGAGCTTGAAACAATGCCTCTTGAATATGGCTCTAATATCACAAAAATGCAGTATAACGCTAAAGATAAGACATTCGGCGGTATTGCAGGTATCAATCCATTTGGTGTGAACGAAGAAACAAAGGTTATCTGTATTCCCACAAACGCAGATGCTGATGAGGACGATATCCTCAGTCAGATCAAAATTGATAACCGTGATGCAACTGTAAAATATCTCGTGGCAGGTTATGAACTTGATGAGGATAGTCAGTGCGTAAAACTTTTGGTTGTAATGCAGGAAATGGATGCTGACACTGTTTTGAACATTACTTCATCAAGTGATATAGGTATAGTTACAGCAAAACGTTTTGTAGTCAATGAAGATGACGAAACCTTATCGGAAATCACAATTATGTGCGAAGGCAAGGAAGTAACATATGTTTCAGAGGGCTTCACAGATGCAAACGGTGATGCACAGAATCTTCGTAATGGTGACTTCATTATCTATGAAACAAATGTTGAAGGCGAACTCACTAATGCGAAAATCATAAAGAGATTGAGTGCGTCAGTAGAACATAACCAGAATAAGCAGGGTGCAGTTGACGGTTCAATCACAGGTGTAGTTACAGATGTTCACAGATTGCAGATAAATAATGAAGCAAACAAGCGTGTTCACATTGTTGACCTTAAAGTTGGCGAATTCTACTACAGCGTAGAACTTCCTGCAAGAAATATTCCGTTCATTTATATTTATGATGAGAGTGCAGAAAACATGGTGAAAGTAGGAAGTCTTGACGATATTGTATACGGTGATGTAATTACTGTTGCAATGCCTAACGGTAATGTGTCAGACTGTGTGATCATAAGAGGTGAGTGAAAATGAAAAAAATATTAAGTTTAATTATAACACTGTGCCTTGTTATGAGTGTTGTTTCGCTTGTTCCCATGACAACAACTTATGCGGCAAGTGCAACAGAAAACCTTAACTGGGAGAGGGTAAAGACAATAAAATTTACTCAGGCAGAAGAAACCGCGGGTGTCTTCGTGTTTGACGGCGGTGATTCGGATGTAAAGAACGACCTTGCAACAATCACCTATCCTTCAGCACAAGATGGTGGCGGTATCAGAATTGAAAAGAAAAATGCCAACACTTTCTATATCGATATCCCTGACATTTCAGGTACAACAGAAAATTATGTAAAAGTAGGTGTTCGTTACAAATCCAACTCTACTGCAGATATTTTCCGTTTTACCACAAATAAGCCCAGCGGAAACCTTAATACCATTTTCACAAATGGTCCCGCACTTCGTTACAGCTATCGTAACAGTTATGGAAACAAAATTCTTGATTTTCCCTTTGCCTCTGTTACAGAAGATGTAAAGGATGCGGCATATATCTTTGATATTGCGGGCGGAACATATACTCCGGTTTTCAATGGGGAAGAGCTTTGCGCTCCTTATGCCCGTAAGAGCGATATGCAAAGACCTTCGGCGATCAGATTTACAGTAGGTCTGCCTTATACTGCAGATACTCCTACATATGTACAGATTATGGAGGTTTATGTTGAACAGGGCTTTGACGCAGGCTACGAACTTACAGAAGAACTTATCTTAGATGAAAACGAATCCTCTTCCGCAGTAACAAAGGATTTGTATTTCCCGGAATTTCTTAATGAAAGTGATCTCGGTAAGAAAGCTTCCGTTACATATACCAGTTCCAATCCTGCCGTTATAACAAACAGCGGTCAGGTTATCCCCGGTGCTCTTGATGAAACTGTAAAAATAACGGCAACAATCAATTATCAGGGACAGATTTCTACAAAGGAATTTACCTTTACGGTGCTCAAGGAATCACTTCCTTACGAAACTAACTGGAAAAAGGTAATGTCTGTTACCTTTACTGAGGAGGAAGAGGCAGCAGGTGAATATTCATTTTCTGCCGGTGAAGAAGATGTTTCTGACCTTCTTAATGTAGAGCGTGCTTCTCAGAGTGAAGGCGGCGGACTTGTCATTACAAAAAAAGCCGACAGCGCTACAGTTCCCATATTGACCATTAACGATACTCAGGAAATAATCAAAAACGGTACTGCAGAAATTGTGAAAGTTGGTGCCCGTTTCAAGTTTAAATCTACGGCTGACGGTTTCCGTTTCAGAACATACAGGCCTACCGGTTATCACAGCAGTATATTTGTGACACAGTCCAAATTCCGTTGGGGTTATACCTCCAGTTACGGAAATAAAATTCACGAAGTTTCCTTTACCGAAGATACTGCAGGTGTAGAGTTTGATGTTGCAATGATAATTAACGTTACTAATGGCACTATGACACCGGTACTTAATGGTGAAGAGCTTTGTGCCCCCTTCAAGTCCAGCTATGCAGTAAGACCTGTTAATTCTGCTTTTGAACTGAACTTCCCCTACGCTGATGACAACTACGTTCAGCTTATGGAATACTACGTTGAAGAAGGTTTCGAAGCAGGTAAAGACTTAAATTCAAGTGTACTTTTAGGCAACAACGAAGCTGAAGATAAAATTACAGAAGACCTGGAGCTCGTAACTGTTCTCAATGAGGGAACTGGCGAAGAAGCTATTGTTACATATGAAAGCTCCAACCCCTCTGTAATTGCAAACGACGGTAGCGTTACTCGCGGTGAAGTAAGTGAGGTTGTTTACCTTACGGCAGAAATCAACTATGAAGGTCAGCTTACTTATAAGAAATTCAAGTTCGTAGTTCTTGCAGAAGGAATAGAAGAAAACTACCTTACAATAGAGGACGAGAACTTCACACTCAACCCCATAGGCTATGAATTTACACAGGATGGCGGTAAGGCATCATATCTTAACGGAAAGCTTTGCCTTACAAGGGAAAGTGCAGAAGGTGATCTTTCTGCCGAAAGATACTTTGTTTCCGGTCTTAAAGAAAATCCTTATGTTATAAATGGTGAAGAAATCCTTTTTGAAACATTTATAAACTTAAACGAACATTTAGAGGCGGGCTCTTTCACTCTTCGTGACGAAAATGAAGAGGAACTTTCCACAGTTTCCGTAACGAATGAAGAGGGAGTATATGTTCTTAAATACACTTCAAAAGACGGTGAATCCGAAGGGGTTTCGGTAAGTGGCGGTAAGGATATCTATGTTCGTTACATTATCGACACTGTAAACGACACCTTTAAGATTTTTGTAGATAATACAGAACTTGACGGTGCCGCAGTAAAGGAAACAGTAAGCGGTGGAAGTATTTCCTCCGTAAAATATGAAGCACCCGAGGGCGCGACAGGTTTGCTTCTCGTTGACTCACTGAAGCTTCTTTACAGAACAGATGACAAGGATCTTGCTGCAGTTACTCTTGACTGTGAAAACTTAAAACTTACAGACCTTACAAATCAGGATCCTGATTATATTTCCGAAGATCTTAAGTATATTTCTGAAAGACCTTTCGGAAGCACAGCAGATTATGTAATCATTACAGGAGGAGAAGCTATTGATTCTGACGGTAGCGTAACAAGACTTACCGAAGATGTAGCAGTTTCCCTCAAGGTGGTTCTTACAAAAGGCACTAAAACAGCTGAGAAACCCTTTGAATTTATAATAAGAGGCGCAGATCCCATGGATATCGCCCTTAATCAGCTTACATATTCTTCCCAGAGCGAGCAGGGCCATGGATCTTCCAATGCGGTAGACTTCCTTGGTAATACTGCATGGATAACGTCTTCCAATGGTGCATACCTTACAGTAGCTCTTGAGAATGTGACAACATTCAACAAGATTATACTTCGCGAAGCTGAAATTGACGGTAGCTATCCCATAACAAGTTTCAATATCGAAGTTTCTGACAACAACCGCACATGGACAACTGTTTCTGCAGGAAGCTCTGTTGGAACGGTTAAGGAAATTCTCTTTGACTCCACAGAATCAAAATATATTCGCTTCCTCGTTAATGCACCCAGCGGAGAGAGAGTAGGTCTTAACGAACTTGAAATCTACTATAATCCCGAGCCTGAGGATGCAGTTTTAGTTGATAAGGACGAGGTAACTCTTCCAGATGCATATGTAGTGGAAGATGATTTAACACTTATAACAAATTGCACATATGGTTCTACTGTTGAATGGTTTTCATCTCATCCCGGGATTATTTCTAACACAGGTGAGTTTATTGATAAGCCCAACGAGGATACAGTTGTAACTCTTACTGCTGTTATTACGAACGGCACAGCATCCTATACCAAAATCTTCAAGAGAATGGTAGAGGGTGCCGGAGGCAATGGTGGCTCAGGCGGTAGCGGTGGTTCCGGTGGCTCAGGCGGTGGCGGCGGTAGTGACCCTGAAGATAGATCCCCCGTAGGAAACCTTGATAATGCCGGCACAGTTCCCACACCTTCACAGGGAGAGGATACTCCTGCTCCTGCAGTAACTTTTGATGATGTAGCTTCCGACAGATGGTCAGCAAGCTATATTAGTGAACTTGCTGCTGCAGGAATAATTTCCGGTGACGGAAACGGTAGTTTCAGACCGACAGACCGTGTTTCCCGTGAGGAATTCCTTAAAATGCTTGTTGTAGCTCTTGACCTCAATGCGGAAGACTCAACAGACAGTCAGTTCTCCGATGTTGCAGAAAACGCTTGGTATAAGGAATATGTAGACGTTGCAATTTCTCTCGGCATTGTAAACGGCGTATCAGCAGACCGCTTCGGTGCAGGTGCACCTATAACCCGTCAGGATATGGCAGTTATGACTATTCGTGCTCTCAGCGCGGCAGGAATAACTCTTGAAGGAAATGGCGCTATGACATTCGCAGACGAAAGCGAAATTTCCATTTATGCAATGGAAGGCGTAAATCAGCTTGTTGCAGCAGGAATTATTAACGGTTCCGACGGCAAGTTCCTTCCCAACGATAACCTTACACGCGAGCAAGCGGCAAAGATTATTGCTCTTGTAAGGAGGGAGGCAAAATGAAACTGAAAAATTTAGTTGTTTCACTGCTTCTCTGTGCAATACTTATGGTTTACGTACCCGGTAGCGTTATAACCGCATCAGCGGAAAGTGCCGAATTGGATATAAGCAATTCGGAAAGCTGGTACAGCGATTTTGACTATTCTGACCCAATGTGGATTTCTGATGAGGAGTTCTTTGGTGAGTATGATCCGGCTACAGGAAATTGGATACAGACGCCCTTCTTCCTCTATGACGAGTATCCCGGTCTCGCTCCTGTTAAGGAGTGCGTAATGGAAGGCGATTACGAGAACGCCAAGATTTTAATAACAGATTATTATAGGACAAAATTCCAAAATCAGCCCCGAACATTTGACTCCTCAACGGCTGAAAGTGATGTTTTAGAGTCCAAACTGATGGCATATAATGCATTTTACCTTAGTGGTACAAATCTCGATATAATGTATTTCGATGATGAAGAATCTGTTGTGGAGGGTGACATTCTTCCCATTATAACTGCTATGACTACCTCTACAGCAACGGATTGTGTACGCACCTTTGAGCTTATGGCGTTTGAGAAAGACGGTGTGACTGTAACGGCTCGCAGCCGTGAAAGTGGACAGGGTCCGTACGCCATCGTTCAGGTTAATGGTGCGAATCGCAGATTCGAGGCAACGTATGACACCTATCTTAGTGGTGACACTAATAAGGATACCAATTACGGAACAGAAGAAACCTTGAAAATTTCCGAAGATTCCGACTTATCCAAAACAGCTCGTACGCGTATTACAATTGATTTCACCGGTATTGAAAAAGGTGATCTCGTAACCTCTGCATCACTCTATCTTAACGGATGGAGCGATGCACAGGATGGCACTCCAAAGAAAATTTCGCTTATTTATACTGAAAATGGTGCAGGTGAAACTAATGTAGAAGATCTCACATGGGGCAACGATGCATCACGTCTTTATGTTAACTTTGATGGTGAGAGAGGACCTATCCTTCATAAGGATAACTTCACCGCATCTACAGTAATTGACCCTTATGTGGATTTTAAAACACTCTATAAAGTTTACCGTGGAACAGGTGACGAAATATATGCCTACCATTTGTTCCGCCTGTATAATGACTTTATAATAAACTACGGCGATAGAACGTTGCCTGTGTACACAGGGGGTAAGCTTTCAAGACGTCTTGCTATGGGTACGGCGGCAACTGACCTTCCCAAAATGTTGGCGCACGTTGCCCGCAGCGAGCATTTTACAACTGAAAACTTCATTCCCATATTAAAGCACGCGTGGGTACTTGCCAACGGCCTTGTAATGTACTGGGACGGTCAGGCAGAAGGCGGTAACTGGGGTCTTTATGAAACCACAGGTCTTGCATCAATTATGTTCAGCTTTATTGAATTTGCCGATGCACATAAACCTATTGAAGATGGTGGTTACGGTAACGGTAAACGTGGCGGTTGGATTGAAGTTGCAAACCATCGTTACGCAGTTGTTGCAGGTAACACTCTTCGTCCTGATAATAGCTTTACAGAAACGACAGGTTATGGTAGAGAATCCTTAAGAGAGTATCTTGCGTTTGAAAATTACGCAATAGAAGCAGGTGTAGAATTCAAGGTGGGTGACGCTTTGAAGGAAAAACTCGATGCAATAGCTCTCTATATAATGAACACAACAGGTCCTGATTTCAAAGACTTCCAGGTAGGTGACGCCTACTTCCACACTTACAGTTTCAGACCTATTATAACTGATACTGCGCGTGTTACGGGCAATCCGATTCTTACATGGGCAGCGACAAAGGGAAAAGAGGGAGTAGCTCCCGACTATACATCTGTTTTTTATCCCGATAACCGTTCCCTTGTTTCAAGATCAGGTTGGAATGATAATGATATCTATACTAATTTCATTAGTGACGGTGATATTACCAACCACGGACATCCTGACGATTTGCAGGTAACGATGTTTGCATACGGTCAGTACCTTTTATCTGACCAGAAGCAGTTCAGCTATGCAAAGAACGAGCCACATCGTGCGTGGGTGTATTCTACAAGGGCGCATAATACGGTAGAGGTGGACGGACTTACTCACAAGGAATATCTTTCGTCTTTGTGGAACGAGATTGAAACGCCTCACGGAAACGTTATTTTCAACCGTGACGAAGGTCAGACTGAGTACGAACCCAGCGTAGTTGAAAGAAGTGAAATTAACGACGGTTATGACTATGTCCGTATGCGTACAAATGCTTACCGTGACTATTGCTGGCATAACCCGACCACTGATTTGGATGTAACAACTGATGTTGATTTCTCCCGTGGACTTCTTTTCATGAAGAAGAATAAATATTATTTTGTAACAGACTACCTTGTGCCCTACGATGGTAAGGAGCATAAGTATGCACAGAACTGGCATACGCTTCCTGATTCCGCCATCAGTATAGACGAGGGAACAAATATTGCACGTACAAACTATGCAGGTGCAAATATTCAGATTATTCCTGTAAATTATGAAGGAATGACCGCCCAGATCCGTTCAGGTTGGTATTCTCCCACCAACGGCGTTACAGATGAAGCGCCCTATCCGGCATATGAGAGGGTAAGCGATAAGAAAACTACATTTAACACTGTTCTTCTTCCTACACCCGGTGAAACTGAGATTGATGCATCTGTAACAAAGCTTAATCTTGATGTATCGGATGAAGTTGCAAGTGCAATGCAGTTTTCAATGACTGAAACCAAGTTTGATCAGACAGTTGAATCAAGCTACTATTCACTTCACGATATTCGCTACAAAGGAACTCGTGACTTTGGTGCATATACCACAGATGGCGTGTTAGCCGTTGCGGAAAATGACCATACAGGTTACAGTCAGCTTGTGCTTCAGGACGGTACATTCCTTAAGAATAAGCAATCGGGAAAGATTCTTATTAAGGCAACCGAAAGCATCCCTGAACTCAGCGTTATCTATAACGGAACGGAAGTTCAGCTCGATTCTACAAAGGAAATTGACCTTGAAAAGGTTACAATTTATGTTGAAAAAGGTATTACAAAAGTAACTCTCAACGGAGAGGATGTACTCTTCTCACAGAATGGTCACTACATTTATTTCGATGATGAGCCTATTATTGATGACTCTACAGAAATCAAACCCGAAGAAGGAAATGAAGGCTCCGGCGGTCAGCACGGAAACGGAACAAGTGGCGGCTCAATAGGCAGTGGTGGTTCCTCCGGCGGTGGCGGTGGCGGATCCGATGAAAAAGAAGATCCCAAGCCCGAAGATCCTCAGCCTGTAGATCCCAAGCCCGAAACTCCCGCTTCCGATGTGTTCAAGGATGAACTCCAGGGCCATTGGGGAGAGGAAGAGATTGCTTCTCTTATTGATGCAGGTATCGTAAAGGGTGACGGTGGTAAGCTTAATCTTAAGAATACCGTAACCCGTGCAGAACTTCTTGCCCTCATTGTTCGTGCAATGGGACTTGAAGAGAAGGAATACAATGGCGAGTTTGCCGATGTAACTGCAGACGACTGGTACGCAGGCGTTATTGCAACAGCAAAGGCAGCAGGCTTTGTTGACGGTGACGGTGAAATGGTAATGCCCAACGAACCCGTAACCCGTGAACAGATGGCAAAATTCCTTATTCTCCCGTATATCTTAAAGAATCCCGACGCACAGGACGGTGAAGTACTTTCCTTCACAGATGCCGGAGAAATCAGCGAGTGGGCTGTAGGCTATGTAAATAAGGCAACAGCTCTCGGAATTCTTAACGGTATGGGTAACGGAACATTTGCTCCCAAAAACGCAGTTCTTCGTGAACAGGCATTTGCAGCAATCGCAAGACTTATGAAATAAGATAAGAGCAGGAACAAATAGTTCCTGCTCTGCCTATTTAAATAAGATTAAATCTTGACAATTAACGGTATTTTTGAGATAATATACCTATATGTTTAAGAAAGTGGTTTGTGTTATGAATAATTATAAAATTGATATGGACTTCGTAAATAGCTTCTGGGAGAAAATAGAAAAGAAACTTTCTGTTACAGCTCCTGAAATAGGTGCAAAATTCCCCTATACTACAGAAAATGGTAAGTACGAAGATTTCGCTCACGGTACAGATGAAGAAGGTAACGGTATTTTTTGGTGGACAAACGGATTCTGGGGCGGTATGATGTGGCTTATGCATCTTGCAACAGGGAAGGATGTCTACAAGGAAATCGCAGAAGGTTGCGAAAAAGAACTTGACCGTGCAATGGACATTTTCTGGAGACTTCATCACGATGTAGGTTTCATGTGGCTTCTTACTGCAGTTGCAGATTACCGTGTTACAGGCAACGAGCGTTCAAAGCATCGTGGTATGCACGCCGCAACAATCCTTGCAGGTCGTGTTAATCATAAGGGTGGTTTCATTCGTGCTTTTGATCACGATGTATATAATAAAACTATCATCGATACAATGATGAATATATCCCTTCTTTTCTGGGCAAGTGAGGTTTGTGGTGATGACCGTTTCGCTCAGGCTGCCCAGCTCCATGCAGATACTACTATGAAGTATGCAATCCGTGAAGACGGTAGTGCCGCTCACGTTACAGTTTACGATGTTGAAAATGGCGGTGTACTTGAATACCCTGCAGGTCAGGGCGCATTCAGCGGTTCTGCTTGGTCAAGAGGTCAGGCGTGGGCAATATACGGCTTTGCAAACTGTTTTACGCATACAGGCAGGGAAGAATACCTTAAAACTGCGAAAAAGGCTGCAAACTACTTTATTTCTCACTTTGAAGAAGGTAAAGCACCCCTTGTTGATTTTTGTGCTCCCGAAAGAGGCGACCTTCGCGATACAACAGCCGGTGCGGCAGCAGCTTCTGGTATGATTGAAATTGCAAACCATCTTGATGGAGAAGAGAAGGCTTACTATCTTGAAAATGCAGTAAAGATTCTTAAGGCACTTGAACAGTACTGTCGTTTCGACCTTGAAGAGCAGTCAATTCTTCAACATGGTATGCAGTCATTTACAGCACCCAAGCATATGCCCATAATCTACGGTGACTATTTCCTTATGGAAGCACTGCTTAAATTAAAGGGTAACGATAAATTGTTCTGGTAATATAAAAAAGGGATGTAAAAAAGTCCGTTCTGAAGCATTTTTTCCTATCCCCATAAAACGGAGGTGTAAAAAACACGAGTTTTTTTACACCTCCGTTTTTGTATACAAAAAAACTATTGTATATTTTTATTTTTTGTGATAGAATAATTTTGCAACACAATTGAATAATTGTCTGAGAAACGGTGTACGTTTTACTTTGGTAAAAACGTACGCCTTGACGTCATACCGTTTCTTGGATTCGATTGTGTTGCAAACTTGTCAGGGCTACGTTTTTCGGTGCGTCAGCTTCGGCAGGCGCACTTTTTTAATGCCAAAATTTTATCATAGGAGATGTGTTATGTTAAAGAAAGTCTTTTTCGTTATTTGGAATATTATAAAGTGTTTCCTTCTTTGCTTTTTTGGAGTTTTCTTTTGTTATGAAGGAATTTTATGTTTGTATGAAGTTATCAAATTTTCAATCTCAAACGAAACAGGAGCATATTATTTCACAAGCATAGGCATCGTTGAGCCGGATTTTGCATTTTTGATAGGTATACTTTTTATAGCCGTAGGTGCTTGGGCAATACGTAAAGGAAGGTATGTTTCAAAACATTTATTTATATAAGATAAAAAAATAATATACAAAAACAGGAGTGGAAAATCCACTCCTGTTTCAATTTTAGACTATTTAAATTAGTCAAGTTCCTTAATTCTTGCCTGTGCAGCTGCAAGACGAGCAATCGGCACACGGAAGGGAGAACAAGATACATAGTCAAGACCGATTGTATGACAGAATTCAACTGATACGGGGTCACCGCCATGCTCACCGCAGATACCGCAGTGCATTTCGGGACGAACCTTCTTACCAAGTTCAACTGCCAATTCCATAAGCTTACCAACACCTGTCTGGTCGAGCTTAGCAAAGGGATCGTTTTCAAAAATCTTTGCATCGTAGTAAGCGTCAAGGAATTTACCGGCGTCATCACGAGAGAAACCGTATGTCATCTGTGTAAGGTCGTTTGTACCGAAGCAGAAGAACTCAGCTTCCTTAGCAATGTCGTCAGCTGTAAGAGCAGCTCTGGGGATTTCGATCATTGTACCAACTTCGTACTTAAGATCAGCACCAGCGTTTGCAATTTCTTCATCAGCTGTTGCTACAACGTCGTTCTTAACGTACTTAAGTTCTTTGATATCGCCAACAAGGGGAATCATGATTTCGGGAACAATGTTCCAATCGGGATGAGCCTTCTTAACGTTGATTGCTGCACGGATAACAGCTCTTGTCTGCATCTTAGCAATTTCAGGATATGTTACTGCAAGACGGCAACCACGGTGACCCATCATGGGGTTAAACTCGTGGAGAGAAGAGATGATAGCCTTGATGTCTTCAACGCTCTTACCCTGAGCCTTTGCAAGTGCCTGAATGTCAGCTTCTTCTGTGGGAACGAACTCATGAAGCGGAGGATCGAGAAAACGGATAGTAACAGGATTTCCTTCAAGTGCTTCGTAAAGAGCTTCAAAGTCTCCCTGCTGATAGGGAAGAATCTTTTCAAGAGCAGCTTCTCTTTCTTCAACTGTATCGGAGCAAATCATTTCACGGAATGCAGCGATTCTTTCAGCTTCAAAGAACATATGCTCTGTACGGCAAAGACCGATACCTTCTGCACCAAGCTCACGAGCTTTCTTAGCGTCAGCAGGTGTATCAGCGTTTGTTCTAACTTTAAGTGTTCTGAACTCGTCAGCCCACTGCATGATTCTACCGAACTCACCAGCGATTTCAGCATCAACTGTGGGGATGATACCGTCGTAGATGTTACCTGTAGAACCGTCGATGGAGATGTAATCTCCTTCAACATATGTCTTACCACCAAGTGTGAACTTCTTGTTTTCTTCGTCCATGTTGATGTCACCACAACCGGAAACACAGCATGTACCCATACCACGAGCAACAACTGCTGCGTGAGATGTCATACCACCACGAACTGTGAGGATACCCTGAGAAGCCTTCATACCTGTGATATCTTCGGGAGATGTTTCAAGACGAACAAGAACAACCTTTTCTCCTCTTGCGTTCCAAGCTTCAGCATCTTCAGCTGTGAATACAACCTTACCGCAAGCAGCACCGGGAGAAGCACCAAGACCACGGCCTGCAGGTGTAGCAGCCTTAAGAGCCTT
>SVJW01000001.1 GCA_015068735.1 Oscillospiraceae bacterium | reverse complement strand
AGGGGAATCGAGCCTGAGCGCTGCCTGTGGCAGATAAAGCGATGGCGCAGAGCTGTGCCGCGGTCGAAAAGCGAGATGTGGTAACATCGAGTCTTCGGGAACCGCAAACGGCAAGGGGGAATCGGAATCCCCGCGTTTTTTGGTACTTTTGGCTCCCAAAAGTACACACAGTCCTCAACGACTCCGTTGAACAACCCTTTTTGGTTACAAAAGAACATAAGCTTCCTCGTAGCGAGGGTTTTATTTGATTTTTTCTAAAAAAACACTATGAAAATTCATAAATTTGTGTTACAATAAAAGATAATCGTAAAATATCTTTTACAATGTGAAGAAAGGAAGGTTTATATCATGAACTTTTTCCAGAAAGATATAGAAACTATGCCCCGTAAGGAGCTTGAAGCACTTCAGCTTGAGCGCCTTAAAAATATCGTGGCATACTGCTATAATAACACAAAATTCTACCACGACAAGCTGGATGCGGCAGGTGTGGGTGACGGAAGCAAGATTAAAGTGCTTTCCGATATCGAATACATACCTTTCACAGAAAAGTCAGATTTCCGTGATAACTATCCCCTTGGACTGATGGCTGCACCGATGAAGGATATCGTTCGTGTTCATGCTTCAAGCGGTACTACCGGTAAGCCTACCGTAGGTGTTTATACCAAGGAAGATGTTGATGTGTGGAGTGACTGCGTTGCCCGTGTTGCAGTGGCAGGCGGTGTAACTGCTGAGGATATCATCCAGATTTCTTTCGGTTACGGACTTTTTACAGGTGCACTGGGTCTTCACTACGGTCTTGAAAAAATTGGCGCAACAGTAATTCCCATGTCTTCCGGCAATACTGAAAAACAGCTTATGATGATGCGTGACCTTGGCGTAACAGGTCTTGTTGCAACTCCGTCATATGCTCTTTACCTTAGTGAAGCTGTGAAAGAGGGCGGTATTCCCCTTAGCGAATATAAGCTGAAGCTCGGTATTTTGGGTAGCGAGCCTTGTACTCCCGAAATGAGAACTGCTATCGAGCAGAATCTTGGTATATACGTTTCCGATAACTACGGTATGACAGAGCTTGGCGGCCCCGGCGTAAGCGGTGACTGCTTTGAGCGTGACGGTATGCACTTTGCAGAAGATCACTTCCTTCCCGAAATCGTGGATCCCGACACAGGAAAGAGACTTGGTCAGGGTGAAACAGGCGAGCTTGTTGTTACTACTCTTACAAAACAGGGTATGCCTGTTCTCCGCTACAGAACAAGAGATATTACCACTCTCGATTATGAGCCTTGTAAGTGTGGCAGAACTCATGTCAGAATGAGTAAGACCAAGGGAAGAACAGACGATATGCTCATTATCAAGGGCGTTAACGTGTTCCCCACACAGATTGAGAGCGTTCTTATAAATATTGATAAAATCGGTCCTCATTATCAGCTTGTGGTACGCAGAGAGGGTAACTTCAAGGATACTCTTGAAATCAAGGTTGAGCTTCTTGATGCAAGCGTACTTGAGAATTATGGTGAACTTGAAAAGCTTATTCGTCTTATTCAGGAAAGAATCAAGAGCGTGCTCGGACTTCAGGCGAAGATTACCCTTGTTCCGCCGAAAACACTTGAACGTTTTCAGGGAAAAGCCAAGAGAATTTTAGATCTCAGAAACGAAAAATAAATCCGAAAGGAAAGATATAAAATGAAACAGTTACTTATCGGTAATGCCGCTGTTGCACGCGGTCTTTACGAGGCAGGATGTAACGTAATTTCGTCCTACCCCGGAACACCCAGCACAGAAATTACAGAATTTGCGGCAAAATATGATGAAATATATTGCGAGTGGGCACCAAACGAAAAGGTAGCCTGCGAAGTGTCCTTTGGTGCATCCCTTCAAGGTGCAAGAACTGCTTGTGCCATGAAGCACGTTGGTCTTAACGTGGCGGCTGACCCCTTGTTCACGCTTTCTTATACAGGTGTGAACGGCGGTATGGTTATCTGCGTTGCAGATGACCCGGGAATGCATTCCTCTCAGAACGAGCAGGATTCCCGTCATTATGCAATCGGTGCAAAAGTTCCTATGCTTGAGCCTGCCGATTCTCAGGAGTCATATGATTTTGCAAAGAAGGCTTTTGAGCTTTCCGAAAAATATGACACCCCCGTGCTTCTTCGTATGTGCACAAGAATTGCTCATTCACAGAGCATCGTTGAAACAGGCGAAAGAAACGAGGTTGGTGTAAAGAAATACGAAAAGAATCCTGCAAAATATATTATGATGCCGGGTAATGCAAAAAAACGCCATCCCTTTGTTGAAGAAAGAACAGCGAAGCTTACTGAACTTGCTGAAAATTGTGACTTTAACCGCATAGAATATACTGATTCCACAATCGGTGTAATCACATCCGGTGCAAGCTACCAGTACGTTAAGGAAGCTCTTGGTGACAGCGTAAGTGTTTATAAGCTTGGTCTTGTAAATCCTCTTCCCGTGAAATCTATCAAGGAATTTGCTTCCAAAATGGATAAGGTTTATGTTATTGAAGAGCTTGACGGTATTATCGAGTCCCATTGCAAAAATATCGGCGTAGATGTTACAGGCAAAGAGCTTTTCAGCTGTATCGGTGAATTCAGCCAGAAAACTATCAGAGAAGCAATGGGTAAGGAAGCGAAAAAAGCATACGACCTCGCAATGGAAATTCCCATGCGTCCTCCGATGATGTGTGCAGGTTGCCCCCACAGAGGTATGTATTACGTTCTTGCAAAGAACAAGGTTACAGTACTTGGTGATATCGGTTGTTATACCCTTGGAGCGATGCCTCCTCTTACCGCACTTGATTCTACCCTTTGTATGGGTGCATCTGTTTCCGGACTTCACGGCTTTAATAAGGCTGGTGGAGAGAATAGCGAGAAGAAGAGCGTTTGCGTAATCGGTGACTCCACATTTATGCACAGCGGTGTAACAGGACTTATAAATATTGCTTACAACGGTTCAAATTCAACCGTTATTATACTTGATAACTCTATCACAGGTATGACAGGTCATCAGCAGAATCCTACAACAGGTTATAATATAAAGGGAGATCCTGCATCCAAGATTGACCTTGAAACTCTTTGCAGAAGCGTTGGTATCAACCGCGTAACCGTAGTTGATCCCTACGACCTTAAAGAATGTGAAAGAGTTCTTAAGGAAGAACTCGCCGCAGACGAGCCGTCTGTAATCATTTCCAGACGCCCCTGCGTACTTCTTAAATATGTTAAACCCAAGAAACCTCTTGTGGTTAATAAGGATAAATGTAAGAGCTGTAAGAAATGTATGTCCTTCGGCTGTCCTGCAATCAGTATGCACGACGGTAAGGCAGAAATCGACAAGACTCTCTGCGTAGGTTGTGAGGTTTGCACACAGCTCTGTCCCTTTGGTGCAATTGAAAGCGAGGTGCAGGAGTAATGGAAACAAAAAATATTATGATTGTCGGCGTAGGCGGACAGGGATCGCTCCTTGCAAGTAAGCTTTTAGGAAGACTTTTAGTGGACGAAGGCTACGATGTAAAGGTTTCTGAGGTTCACGGTATGAGTCAGCGTGGCGGCAGCGTTGTTACATATGTACGTTACGGCGAAAAGGTATACTCTCCCATTATTGAAGAGGGTGAGGCTGACTTTATCGTATCTTTTGAGAAAATCGAAGCGGCAAGATGGCTTTCCTGTCTTAAGAAAGACGGTAAAATTATCGTAAATACTCAACAGATTGATCCCATGCCAGTAATTATCGGTGCTGCACAGTATCCGGCAGATGCTCTTGACAAAATTTCTGAGAAGGGTGCTTTTGTAGATGCTCTTGATGCCCTTTCCATTGCAAACGAAGCAGGAAGCAGTAAGGCTGTTAATATCGTTCTTATGGCACGCCTTGCAAAGTATTTTGACATCAGCTACGACAAGTGGATTGAAGCAATCGAAAAAACAGTTGCTCCTAAGTTTGTTGAGCTCAACAAAAAAGCCTTTGAGCTTGGATATAATTTTTAAGAAAAGAGATGGCAAAAATGGAAAACTACTATCAGAAAGAAATCGAAACTGCCTCCTATGAGCAAATTCGCGCGTGGCAGAGTGAACGTCTCGTAAAAACGGTTAAGCACGTTTACGAGAACAACACCTACTACCGTAAGCTCATGGACGAAAAGGGCGTTACTCCCGATGCCATAAAGGGTGTGGATGACCTTCACAAGCTTCCTTTCCTCACAAAGGATGACCTTCGTGAAGCATATCCCTACGGCCTTATGTCAAAACCCCTTTCCGAATGTGTTCGTATTCAGTCCACAAGCGGAACAACAGGCAAGAGAGTAGTTGCTTTCTATACACAGAATGATATTGACCTCTGGGAAGAATGCTGCGCAAGAGCTATTGTTGCAGCAGGCGGAACAAAGGATGACGTATGTCAGGTGTGCTACGGATACGGTCTTTTCACAGGCGGTCCCGGACTTAACGGCGGAAGCCACAAGGTTGGCTGTCTTACGCTTCCAATGTCCTCCGGTAATACAGAGCGCCAGCTTCAGTTTATGACAGACCTTGAAGCTACAATTATCTGCTGTACTCCTTCTTATGCGCAATACCTTGCAGAAAGCATAGAGGAAAGAGGTATCAAGGATCAGGTTAAGCTTAAAGCAGGTATTTTCGGCGCAGAAGCGTGGACCGAGGAAATGCGTAAAGATATAGAGAAAAGACTTGGTATCAAAGCGTATGATATCTACGGCCTTACAGAAATTTGCGGCCCCGGTGTTGCTTTTGAATGTAGTTCGCAGACCGGTATGCACATAAACGAAGACCATTTCATTGCAGAAATTATTGACCCTAAGACGGGAGAAGTTCTTCCCGAGGGTGAAAAGGGTGAACTTGTATTTACCTGTATCACTAAGGAAGCATTCCCCATGATTCGTTACCGTACAAAGGATATATGCGTCCTCTCAAGAGAAAAATGCTCCTGCGGAAGAACTCATGTTAAAATGGCGAAACCCATGGGAAGAAGTGACGATATGCTCATTGTTAAGGGCGTAAATGTATTCCCATCTCAGATTGAGGAGGTTCTTCTTGCAAAGGGTCTTACAAGCAACTATCAGATTATCGTTGACAGACAGGGTACAAGCGACTCTATCGAGGTAAGGGTTGAAATGACACCCGATTTGTTCTCCGATAAGATTAACGAGCTTTCCAAGATTGAAAAGGAAATAACAGATGCTCTTAAGTCAATGATTGGTATTTACGCAGTCGTTAAGATTGTTGAGCCTAAGTCTATTGTAAGAAGCGAAGGCAAAGCTGTTCGTGTAATAGATAAGAGAAAACTTTATAATAACTAATAAGGAGTGGGGAAAATGACAATTAATCAGTTATCAATTTTTGTAGAAAACAAAGCCGGCACAGTTGCCGATATTACAAAGAGCATTGCAGAAGCAGGCGTAAGCATCCGTGCTCTCAGCGTGGCTGATACACAGGAATTCGGTATTCTTCGCCTTATTGTAAGCGATGTTGAAAAGGCGAAGGACGCTCTTCATAAGAATGACTGCGTTGTTTCAATAACAAAGGTTATCGGTGTTGAAATTCCTGATGTCGCAGGCGGTCTTTCTTCTGTGCTCGAGCTTATGAGCAAAAACAACATCAACGTTGAATATCTCTATGCTTTCATCACAATTTCCGGTCAGCATGCTTATGTTGTTCTTCGTGTTGAAGATAATGAAAAGGCTGCAAAGATTCTTACCGATAATGGTGTAAAACTTGTGAGCCAGGCAGATATCGATGCATTATAATCGATAATTATACACTTGAACGTATATTTATACAACCTATGAAAAACATCGCAATCCTTTTTGGTTAGGATTGCGATGTTTTTTTATCCGTTAAACGCTTGAAAAGAATGGGGAAAGGCGTGTTTTATTGTCGCAATTTGTAAAAATACAGGTTTCAATAATTGAAAGATTATAATTTTTTTATGTACACCTGAGTTTACATAAAAAATATTGGGTTGAAATGGTTTAATTAAAGTTATCAACAGTCAAAACCCTAAAAATTAGGTTATTAACAAGAGTTATTAACAGTTTAAACAGATATTAACAATAATTTTTTTAAAACCTGTTAAAAATGAAAATAGCATATTAAAGCGAAAAAAACGGTTTACATAAAGTTTTTGAATAATAATAAAAAACAACTGAGATAAGGGGAAATGTCGAAGTTCGTCGCACCGAACGAGGCAATATCGATTGCTGAAAAAACAGTATGAAAATATTAAAAAATGAGAATAGCGCGGAATATGGAAATAATGTTTGTAAAAAGACAAAAAACATAATTCCGTTTTGCTTGACATCACTTTTGTAATGTTATAAAATATAGTAGATATATTATATACAATATGGAGGCGCATATATAATGAAAATTCTTGTTACCGGCGGTGCCGGATATATCGGCAGTCATACTTGCGTGGAGCTTCTTAATGCAGGTCATGAAATAGTTGTTGTTGATAATCTTTCAAATTCTTGCGAAAAGTCTCTTGACGCAGTAAAAAAAATTACAGGCAAAGACTTTCCTTTTTATAAATGTGATATCCTTGATTATGAAGGACTTACAAAAGTTTTTGATGATAATGAGGTAGAGGCGGTAATTCATTTCGCAGGGCTTAAGGCGGTAGGCGAATCTGTGGCAAAGCCTCTTGAATATTACCATAATAATATGACAGGTACATTTAACCTTGTTAAGGTAATGAAAGAACACAATGTATTCAACATTGTGTTCTCCTCCTCGGCAACTGTTTACGGAAGCCCCGAAACCGTTCCGATAAGAGAGGATTTCCCTCTTTCAACAACAAATCCCTACGGCTCTACAAAACTTATGCTTGAAAGAGTGCTGAGCGATGTGTATGTTTCAGACAATCGTTTCAGCGTAGTGCTTCTGCGTTACTTTAATCCCATTGGTGCGCATAAGAGCGGTACTATCGGTGAAGACCCCAAGGGTATTCCCAATAACTTGCTTCCTTATGTTGCACAGGTTGCGGTAGGAAGACTTGAAAGAGTAAATGTATTCGGAGACTGCTACCCCACTCATGACGGTACAGGTGTTCGTGACTACATACATGTTGTTGACCTTGCACTCGGTCATCTTAAAGCGGTAGAAAAGAGAAGCAACGTTCCGGGAGTACATATCTACAACTTGGGTACAGGTCAGGGCTATAGCGTTCTCGAGATTGTAAAAGCATTTTCAGAGGCTTGCGGAAAAGATCTTCCCTACGTAATTGCTCCCCCCAGACCCGGCGACGTTGCTATCTGTTATGCAGATGCAACCAAGGCAAAGGAAGAGCTTGGTTGGGAAGCACAGCGGGGCATTGCAGAAATGTGTGCCGACGCATGGAATTGGCAAAGTAAAAATCCCAATGGATTTAATGAATAAGGAGGACAATAAAATGACAAAAATCAGATTCGATTACACAAAAGCAGGAAAATTTATATCAAAGGATGAAATAGCAGCGCTTGACGGTGCAATTCAGGCTGCACACAATACTCTTCACAACGGTACAGGGAGAGGAAGCGATTTCCTTGGATGGGTAAATCTTCCCGAAAATTATGACAAGGAAGAGTTTGCAAGAATTAAGGTAGCTGCAGAAAAAATCAAGAAGAATTCTAAAGCACTTATCGTTATCGGTATCGGCGGAAGCTACCTCGGTGCAAGAATGGCTGTTGAAATGCTTCACAGCACATTTGCAAATTACAACGAAAACGGAGTACAGATTTACTTTGCAGGTAACTCAATCAGCTCATCTTACCTTGCTGACCTTATTGAAAAGGTTAAGGATATTGACTTCTCCGTAAACATCATTTCCAAGAGTGGTACTACAACAGAGCCTGCGATTGCATTCCGTGTGTTCCGTGAACTTCTTATTGAAAAGTACGGCAAGGAAGGCGCAAAGGAAAGAATCTTTGCTACAACCGACAAGGCAAGAGGTGCTCTTAAAAACCTTGCTGATGAAGAAGGATACGAAACATTCGTAGTTCCGGATAATGTTGGCGGACGTTACAGCGTTCTTACAGCAGTAGGTCTTCTTCCAATTGCTGCAAGCGGTGCAGATATTGACGCTCTTATGCAGGGTGCATATGACGCTATGAAGGAATATGCTAACCCCAATCTTGAGGAAAATGATTGTTATAAATATGTAGCTGCAAGAAACGCTCTTTACCGCAAGGGCAAAAATATTGAAATTATGGTTAACTACGAGCCTCAGGTACACTACTTTGCAGAGTGGTGGAAACAGCTCTTCGGCGAAAGCGAAGGCAAGGAAAACAAGGGTATTTTCCCTGCAGCAGTTGATTTTTCTGCCGACCTTCACTCTATGGGTCAGTACATTCAGCAGGGTCTTCGTATGATGTTTGAAACTGTTATATTCTTTGACAATGCGAAAAAGGACATTGTTATCAAAGAAGATAGCGACAACGTAGACGGACTTAACTTCCTTGCAGGAAAGAATGTGAGCTATGTTAACGAGCAGGCTTTCAACGGAACACTTCTTGCGCATACAGACGGCGATGTTCCTAATCTTATCCTCCGTGCTGAAAAAATGGACGAATACTGCCTCGGTAACCTTATCTACTTCTTTGAAAAGGCTTGTGGCGTAAGCGGATATGTTCTCGGTGTAAATCCCTTTGACCAGCCCGGCGTTGAAGACTACAAGAAAAATATGTTTGCGCTTTTAGGTAAACCGGGATATGAAGAACAGCAGGCAGCTCTTCAGGCAAGACTTTAAGGCGAGGAGAGTTAAAAGTTTTGAGTAACAGAAAGAAAAAAGAAATTTTAAGAAAACAGACAGAAGCAAAGAAGAAAAAAATAATTATCGGAATTATTGCAACGCTGGTTATTATCGCTGTGGCGATAGGAACTATCCTGGTTATAAGCAATTTTGGTAAAGGGAAGGACAACAAGAGCGAACCTACCGCTCCGCCTGTTGCAGGAAATATAGTTGAGGATAAAGTAGAAAATATCACTAAAGTTCAGATAAGTAACGGTGAAATAACATACACCGTTAATAATAATGTCGGATTTGAGGTTGAGGGATATGAAAGTAAATTCCTTCAGAATACAGACCTTGCAATACAGGTGTTTCCATCAGCAGCAACTGTTCCTTATGTGAAAAAAATCGA
Source organism: Oscillospiraceae bacterium (assembly GCA_015068735.1). Lineage (GTDB taxonomy): Bacteria > Bacillota > Clostridia > UMGS1883 > UMGS1883 > UMGS1883. The sequence goes on along the minus strand of SVJW01000001.1, from coordinate 100,458 downwards.
AAAAGTAAATTCTCTTTCGGATTACGGTCTTGAAAATACCGATAAAAGTGTTACTGTAATTTACAACGACGGAACAGAATTTAAATTGCTTCTGGGAAACCGGTTATCTGATTTTGAATACTATGCAATGACGGAAAGCGACGGCAGTGTTTATACAATTCCTGCTGAGGTTTATGAAAATCTTATGAAGCATCCCGGAGAGTACAGGGATAAGTTTGTTTGTTCTTTGGATGATGAAACCGTAAAAAATTTCACAATCCATAAAAACGGGAAGAAAGAAGTTACGGTAGAAATTGACGAAAACTTTGTTCCTACAAACAACTATCAGACAACATCATATATGGTAACATATCCTTACAGCAATAAAAATGCGGCGTTAGGTGTACTGCAGTATATGTTTGAGAATATTCCTGATGAGATTGTCGCAGAAGATATTGTTGAAGAAAATCCGTCCAATCTTTCTTCGTACGGACTTTCTCCTGCAGTTCTCTCTTTGACCATAACAGACGGACTCGGGACAACAACCCTTAAAATAGGAAACGAAACAGATGGAAAAGTGTATCTTATGTGCAATGATTCTCCGGTAGTTTACCTTGTTGAAAGTCCTTTGTATAATGCTATTAAGGATTTCAAAGCTGCAGACTATGTGGAAGGTTTCATTGGCTTACACAATATTGCAGATGTTTCAAGCATTAACATTACTAAAGGTGAAAAGAGCTATTCCATGAAATTGATAAGGGATAACGACTTCACAAACTATATGATAAATGATATTGTTGTGAAGGAGAAGGAGTTTAAACAGCTTTATCAGTCTGTCATAGCTGTTTCCGCAAAAGATTTCGTTCAGGATACACCTGAAGGAGAAGTTTATGCAGAAATAACCTACAACTTCACAGACAATACATCAATCGCATATAAATATTATAATTATGATGAAAACTATTGCATCGTAAAAGCTATGAACGATCTGACAGGGTTGGTATCTAAAGAGGATATTGACGGTGTGATTGAAAGTTTTACTAAGGAGAATTAAAATGGCAATATTTAGAAGTTATACAAAACCCGGCAAGGGAATAAGCAAGGAAGATGTTGAAAAAACAGGGATTTCATTGTATTTTGACATACTTTTCAGAAGATTCGGAAAACTTGTTTCAGTAAATTTAATGTATTTATTATTTTCTATCCCTGCTATTATAATAAGTTTTTTCATTGCTACTTATCTGATGAACGCCGTAATTTCATTCGAGGGAATTGAAAAAACCATGGATCTTTATGCAGTGATGACAGTTTTATCAGTACCTTTTACGGCTCTTATATTCCAAGCGACGGGAAGCGGTCCGGCAACAATTGCAATGAACACTATTACAGGAAAGTATGTAAGGGACACCAATGCCTGGATATGGTCTGACTTTATAGATAGTTTCAAGCACAACTTTAAGCAGGGAATAGCGATGTATCTGATAAATACTCTTGTGTTTTTTGCCTGCGCTTTTGCTTTCCTCTTCTATAGTTATGTTATGGGGGGCGCAATGGCAAGTGTGCTGAGAACGTTCATAATAGTTATTGCCATGGTATTTTTCGTTATGCAGTTTTATACATACCGCATTGCTGCAGAGTTTGAATTGAAAACAAAGCATGTTTACAGAAATGCATTGCTTCTTACTTTTGCAGGATTAAAATGGAATATTTTTGCAGCGATTGTCGTCATTACTATGATGTGTCTGACATATACTCTTATTGCTGAAATATTTGCGGCAGGTATAGCAATTCTTTTGACGATTTATTTTGTGTTATTGACCTTTACGCAAAGCTTTATTACAAATAATATTGTAAAGAAATATCTTTTAGAGCCCAGCCTTAAAATGCAGGAAGAGGCAGAAAAGAAAGATACGGAAGACGACGAATAAAAAAATGGTTACGGTAAAAACCGTAACCATATTTTTTATTGTACAGATAACATTTTATTTGCAAGCTCGACAGATGCTTCATACCCTTTAAGCTCTTCCTTCATCTGCTCTTTTCTTGGATAGTATCGCATAAACAGATACAGCCCTGAAGTGTCAACACCTGCATCTTTGAAAATTTTAAGATCAGAAATATCAACTCCGTAAGCCTTACCGTGTGCATCAAAAGTTTCAAATCCGGAAATATCTGCCGTTACCCAGTCTTCAAGAGGTGCAAAAACGATAGTGTCGACACCATCGAACTTATAAATATCCGCTAATTCTTTATCCATTATATAAAGGAAGGTGTCACCACCGGTAAAGGAAGTATCAAGTTTAAGCCTTCTTGCCTCCAGATACTGAACATCAGATGAATTAAGGTCAACGTCATAACTTAAAAACTGAAGGGATTTCTTGCCATTACCATCCAGATCTTCACACAAAGGGGAGAGAACTTCTTCTACCTTTGAGACTGTTGAATCGTTGCAATATCTGCGACCGGCATAAATTACCGTTGTATCATATTTTTCAGCTGTAATAGACTCAGTGACAGTCAGTACAACCAGAAACAAAACAAATAAAACCCCGATAGTATGCCATTTATAGTACATCCAGTACCAGCTCCACCATTCCTTGGTGAACCTTTTTGGAATTGTGCCGTATTTTTCAGCCATTTAATATCACTCCTTGGAGTATATGATAACAGAAAAACTTATTCTTGTAAATAAATTCTTAAAAAAGATATAAAAAAGTTACAAGTAACTTCAAAGGCAAGCTTTTGAGAAAGCTCTGAATATGTGCTTCGTTTTCATATCATTTTTTCAGGTTTAAATACCTCGTCAAATTTTTCTTCCGTAAGAAAGCCTAAATTTACACAAGCCTCTTTCAGGGATATGTTTTCTGCATAGGCTTTCTTTACAGTTTTTGCGGCATTTTCGTACCCAATGTAGGGATTAAGTGCTGTAACCAGCATAAGTGAATTATGAAGATTGTGATGCATTTTTTCTCTGTTTGCCTTTATTCCCGATGCGCAGTTTTTGTTGAATGACACAATCGCTTCGGAAAGAAGCCGTGCAGACTGCAGAAAATTGTAAATACATACCGGCATAAACACATTCAGTTCAAAATTACCCTGAGATGCCGCCATACCGACAGCCACATCGTTACCCATTACCTGGACTGCAACCATTGTAACGGCTTCGCATTGTGTGGGATTTACCTTACCGGGCATAATGGAGGAGCCGGGCTCGTTTTCAGGGATGAATATTTCACCCAGACCGTCACGTGGACCGGATGCAAGAAAGCGAACATCGTTTGCAATCTTCATCATATCTGTTGCAAGTGCCTTTATCGCACCGTGGGCAAATACAAGCTCGTCTTTGGAAGTGAGCGCGTGGAACTTATTTTCAGCGGTAACAAAAGGTTTACCTGTTATATTTCCGATTTCCTCTGCAACTGCCTTGTCAAATCCTGCGGGAGCGTTAAGCCCCGTGCCTACTGCCGTACCGCCAAGTGCAAGCTCGTAAAGAGGCTCAAGGCTGAGTTTTAAAAGCTTTACATCCTTTTCAAGGCTGCTACGCCATCCGCTAATTTCCTGACTGAAAGAGATGGGAGTCGCATCCTGCAGATGTGTTCTTCCGCTTTTTACTATGCCTTCGTTCTCTTTCTCCAACCTTTTGAATGTTTCTATCAGCTCTTCAACTGCAGGAATAAGCCTATCCTCAAGAATAAGCACCGCGGCAATATGCATAGCCGTGGGGAATGTATCGTTGGATGACTGGCTCATATTCACATCGTCATTGGGGTGAAGAAGCTTTTTGCCCAGTAACTCGTTTCCACGGTTTGCAATTACTTCGTTGGCATTCATATTTGACTGAGTGCCGCTTCCTGTCTGCCATACCACAAGAGGGAAGTGAGAGGAAAGCTTTCCCTCCATAACCTCGTCGCAGGCTTTCTTTATTGCAGAAAGCTTCTCGTCTGTCATTTTCTCTTTTTTGAGAGAATTATTTACTGTTGCGGCTGCCTTTTTCAGCACACCGAAAGCATATATAATCTCAGCGGGCATCGTTTCAATGCCCACGCCTATTCTGAAATTCTCACAACTGCGCTGTGTCTGTGCACCCCAGAGAGCATCGGACGGAACTTTAACCTCTCCCATGGAGTCGTGTTCTGTTCTGAAATCCATAATAAAACATCCTTTCCAAACAGATAAATAATATCATAATAACGCTAATCTGTCAAACTACCCCCTAAAAATAATATAAAAATATATTTTGTGGAATATTTCAGTATACAAAAGAAGATTTTAGGTTTACAATAGAATAAACATTTATTATAATGAAATCAGAGGTAATGTATTATGAAAACCTATCTCCGTCACAAAGTCCACAATGTTATTGATATAAAGGAGCTTACCGCCCTTGAATATCTTGATTTCGAGGGAAAGTATAAAGAATATGTGGAAAAGCACGATTTTTGGGAAATGTGTTTTGTTGAAAAAGGCGATGTAGTCCTCAACATAGAAGGGGAGAAGTGCAGGCTTTCTGCTAATGATGTAATCCTGATTCCGCCTGACAGTACCCATTCCTATTTTTCTGAAAGAGGGAACGAAAGCCGTGCTTTCGTAATCTGCTTTGAATGTCTTTCCCAACCGCTGAAATCTTTAAGCGGTGCAGGTTTTAACCTGACAGGCCCTTTGTATCAGAGCATGAAGCTTATTATAAGCGAGTACAAGCATACCTTTTCCACCGATGAGAATGAACAGCTTGAAATTCTTGAAAACCCCAATTTCGGTGGTCAGCAGGCAATTATTATTCAGCTTGAGTATCTTCTCATTTGTCTTCTTCGGATGCTTTCAGCGGAGAAAAATCCCGAAATAGTATTTCTTAACGAGGAGCATTTTTATCAGGATCTGGTAGACTTGATAATAGATTATTTCAAGGATAATATACAAAGGAAAATCTCTCTTGAAGAACTTTGCAGAAGGTTTAACTATTCCAGTTCATTCCTTTGTAAGACTTTCAAGGAGCAGACGGGAGAAACGCTTTTTTCCTACTTCAACCGTCTTAAAATTGAAGAGGCGAAAAGGCTTCTTAAAAGAACGGAGCTCACCGTTACTGAGATTTCGGAAAACCTTGGCTTTTCCGAGGTAAAGTATTTCGGCGCTTCATTCAAAAAAATAGTCGGCAAATCTCCTAGCGAGTATAGGAGTAAGATAAACTAAAATTAAAAAAGAAAAGGAGAATCATTATGAACTTTTCAACCAAGATTGAAGGTAAGGAATACCTTCAGAGAGTTAATTGCCTTCGCGGTAAAATGGCAGAGCATGGTGTAGACCTTGTAGTAGGTTTTTCTAACCTTCTCGAAATTGCTATCGTAAGATACTACTGCGGTTTTGCTCCTGTTAACGAAAGCTCCGCAATCATCATTCCTGCTGACGGAGAAGTTGTAGTTTGCAGCGGTCAGGCTTCCTATGACTATGCACAGATTCACAACCTTCTTCCTGAAAGCCGTATCGCAATCCTTCCCGAAATCGGTGAAGTAAGCGGTTTCGAGTATGACACAGAAGGTCAGCTTGACTTTGCAGAGCTTTTCAACCAGATTAAGGCAGAGCATCCCGGAGTTAAGAAAATCGGTTTCATCGGCAGACTTATTTTCCCCTCTATCATTATGGATAAGCTCAGAAAAGTATTTGCAGATGCAGAAATCGTTGACTTTGACGATGTTCATTATGAGCAGAGAATCAGAAAGAGCCCTGCAGAAATTGAACTACTCAAGACTAACTGGGAAATGGTTTCCAAGATGTTTGAAAATGTTGTTCCAAAGATTGAGGTTGGTATGACAGAAAGACATATCGAAGGTATGTTTGAAGCTGAAATGATGTCACTTGGTGCTGAAAGCTATGTTCAGGCATTTGCTCCCATGGTAGCAACAGGTCCTAAGAACTCCTTCATCAGTATGTGCAGAAACACTCTCCGTCAGATTCAGGAAAGTGAAATCATTAACCTCGGCGCAGGGGTATGCTACGAAGGTTACAACGGTGTTATCTGCAGCCCTCTCGTTCTCGGCGAAATTCCTCAGAAGATTAAGGATGCAGTTATGTGTGCATACGACGCTCTTAACTACGCTTCCGAAAAGATGGTTCCCGGAACACCCTGTGATGTAGTTCTTAACGCTTATACAGACTACCTTACAAAGTACGGTTACATTGATTACTGTCCTTACGGCAGCCTTCACAGCACAGGTATGCTTGAATGTGAAGCTCCCGTATTCACAGTTGCTAACAAGAGAGTTATTGAAGAAAATATGGCAATCTGTATTGATGCATATTTCAAGGGTATGGAATGGGGTTCTTTCCGTGTTGAAGACTGTTACCTCATTACAGACAAGGGTGCAAAGCGTATGACTACATACAATGACGTTGCTATCCCCAAAATTTTCAAATAAGGAGCAATTACTATGAGTATCGGTAAGAATAACTGGGTTTTCTGTGACGGATATCTTCCTCCCAAGGGTGACAATCCTGAATTTGAAGGCCACGAAGCACTTATGCTTACAAACCTTAACAATGAAAAGGCAAGAATAGAGCTTACTCTCGTTTTCGAGGATAAAGATCCTGTCAGCGGTATTTTCGTAGACCTTGACGGTATGCGTACTACCTGCGTAAGAATGGACCATCCCCTCGGTGAAGACAAGTTTCAGCTTGGTGTTGCTGAGCAGTATACAGTATGGGTAAAGAGTACTGTTCCGATTTGCGCTTGCTTCGGCAGACTTGATATCCGCCAGACAAATATGGCATATTACTCTGTAGAAGGATATTCTTTCTAATCGACATAATTTGACAGCATAAAAAAAGCCTCTGTGGGAAAAATTAGGTTGTACTAATTTTTTCTTGCGGAGGCTTTTTTATGATAAACAAGGTTGAAATCTGCGGCGTTAATACATCCAAGCTCCCCACTCTTACGGCACAGGAAAAAAGGGAGCTTTTTGAAAGAATAAAAAAGGGAGATAACATTGCACGCGAAACCTTTATTCGCGGAAATCTTCGTCTTGTATTGAGTGTCATAGGTCGTTTTAATAACCGTGGCGAAAATGTGGACGATCTTTTTCAGGTAGGGTGCATCGGACTTATAAAATCAATTGACAATTTTAATACTGAGCTGGATGTTCAGTTCTCCACCTACGCTGTACCGATGATTATAGGCGAAATACGGCGTTATCTCCGTGACAACAATGCGGTCAGAGTATCCCGTTCTCTCCGTGATATAGCCTACAAAGCTCTTTGCATCCGTGAAAAAATGATGAATGAAAATAACCGTGAGCCGTCCGTTGCCGAAATTGCAAAAATGATTGATGTCACTCCGGAAGATGTTGCAATGGCATTAGATGCCATACAGGAGCCTATATCTCTTTTTGAACCGGTGTACCATGACGGGGGAGATGCGGTGTATGTCATGGATCAGGTATCCGACAAGAAAAACCTTGACGAAACCTGGATAGAAAAAATCTCCCTGCGTGAAGCTATGGATAAGCTTACCGACAGGGAGAAAATGATTATAATTATGCGATTTTTCCGCGGAAAAACTCAGACCGAGGTAGCCAACGAAGTTGGTATCAGTCAGGCACAGGTTTCCCGATTAGAGAAGAGTGCAATAACAAGTATGCGCAAGAATATATAAGGCGGGGATGTTAAAAATGCTCAGAACGCAAAAAAGGCGTGAATTTTATATAAAAAATTCATTATATGGATTTGATGAATTTTGTTTAGGTTGAAAAATTTCATTCTTCAATTTTTCTTCTTAACAAAGCCTTTTTGCTACGAACAAACTTCACCTCTCGACGTACCCTCGTACGCCTTCGGGTGTCCTCGCTTCGCTTGGTTCAGTTTGTCCGTTCTGAAACATTTTTTCCTATCCCCTTGGTTTGGATTGTACTCACCGTGCCAGCCCGTGTAAGGAGTTAAACCCGAGGTACACGCCCTCGGGTTTAACGATTTCTATGTTAAGGGCGACCCCTTAACAATCCCCTTTTTCAGCCGCTTTTATTTCGGTATTATAAGTGCTGCGCCACTATGCAGGTTTGCCTCCGAATCAAGAGCATTTGCTTTTAAAATGTCATCGGGGCTTACTCCATATTCCTTGGCTATATCCCACAAAGTTCTGCCAGTATGTACGCAGGACACAATAATTGACGGTCTTTGAACAGGTGTGTATTCGGCAGGTGTAACCTGGTACACAATATCTGTGTCAGTAGTTTTTACACATTGTACCTCTACCTCTACATTTCCGCGGAGTTCAACAGTCTTATCATCGGCAATAACATAACTGATATTATGCATTTTGCAGGATGTAACAGGAGTCAGCATACAACCGGGGGAGTCGCACTCTACAGAAAACTCTGCATTTATTTTATGACTGCAGGCAGGGGCGGAGTTATCATCACTCAGGTAAAGAACATAAATTTCCGTATATCCTGATACGCGGAGAATATTTCCCTCGGACACAGAACTTTCAATAAACGGACGCGCGATCACCTGATAAACAGTTTTTATTGACGGAAGCGATGGGGGAAGAGTTACTCTTTCCTTTATATCGGCATCACGTTTTATGATTTTTTCCACACAATCAACACTTACCGGTGAATAACTGAGATCAATCGCTCCATGGGGAACATAAGCATCGGAAACACATTCTACACATGTCTTTTCACGGGCAATTACCCTCATTGCAAGTTGTGTGGATATGTCAAATGTACATAATTTACCTTCTTCATTTGCCGATGCCACAGCCGAAATATCCGTTATTTTCACATTATGCTCGCAGTTCATTTCCTCACGGATTCCGTCCGCTTCTAAAATATGGGCAAAGGCTACCTCGGTTGCACCGTATTCTATTCCGTTTTCGCTGGTGTAAAGAATTGTTACGCGTACACTGCCTTTTACGATTGCCTTATCATCGATCACCTTAATACTGCTTTCCGTAAGAATACCGTCTGTTTTCAGTATTTCAATTATAGGTGCTTTGTCAGGCGCAAGTGAAAAACTTTCTGTTATTGTAGTAATATCCCTGCTGTTTGCACAAATCATATCTGTATAAAGGGGAATTTTCTTTGTGCAGGCACCCTCGATTTCGGAGATAATGTCAAGGTTATAGCAAGAGTAAACCGCACCGGAAAGGCATAAGGTCGCTTTAAGGGACAGTTTCCTGCAGTTTGCCACATCGCAGCTAAGGTCGTACACATCCACATCGCAGATAGCTGTCATTGCGTCCGTAATACTTCCGTCACGGACAAGGTTTGAAAATTCGCAGGAGGAAGTAATGGACTTTACGCATTTTTCCTCGTTGTCTGCAAGATATAGAATGTCAAAAGTGACCGTTCCCGTTACAATCAGGTGCGTGTTTCTTATTTCACAGCTTGTCACCTTAGGGCGTGCGCTCAGTTGAAGTACTTTAAGAATATCGGGTTTGGAATCGGGGACAATTACATCACATTCTGCAGAAAAGTTGTTTTTTAGTCGGCATACGCTGCTGCATACCGGCAAAGTTTCGTTTTTGATATTTATTTCCATAATAAAAATCCTCCTCACATCAAGAATATATGAGAAGGATTTACAGGCTATTCCAAAAAAGGCAAAAAAATATGACAGACCAAAAACCGTCTGCCACTAAAAGGAGGGAAAATGAAAAAAGTTTAAGTACCTTTTCGGTACATTCATATAATACAGCATATTTTACAAAAAAACAATAAGCAAATTATAAGAATTAAACACCTTTTTTGAAAAATATTTGTGCATATTGCATAAAAAGTAAAGGGTTTTATATTAACGTAATATTTGCGAGGGATTTATTTTATATGCAGAAGTGCAAACAATTTCCTCGGGTGAGAGGAGGGCGTGCCATTTTGAAAGCAAAAATGGCGAAAAATTGAAAATTTAGTATATTTCACACATAAAAAGAGCTTGTAAAATGCAAGCTCTTTTTCCTGTTTGCTAAAACGATTTCATATAAAAAGAACTTTGTGTTTTTCTTGTTATTTACAGTTGAAAAATTTTCAAAAATGGTGTAAAATATTATAATGACCTATTCAGAAAGGGGGATTCCTATGAATTTCAAACTTGTATCGGATTTTCAGCCAACAGGCGACCAGCCGGTAGCAATAGATGCTCTCGTAGAAAGCATTGAAAAAGGTAATCGCGGACAGGTGCTTTTGGGTGTTACGGGAAGCGGTAAAACTTTCACCGTGGCAAATGCCATTGCACGGGTAAATAAGCCCACTCTTGTACTTGCACACAATAAAACTCTTGCGGCACAGCTTTGCAGCGAATTCAAGGAGTTTTTCCCCGAAAACGCGGTAGAATATTTCGTTTCGTATTATGACTATTATCAGCCGGAGGCATACATTCCCTCCAGCGATACCTATATAGAAAAGGATGCACAGATTAACGACGAGATCGACAAGCTCCGCCATAGCGCAACCATGGCGCTTTTCGAACGCCGTGATGTAATCGTTGTCGCTTCGGTAAGTTGTATCTACGGTCTTGGTGACCCGGAGGATTACAGTACCCTTGTGCTTTCCCTCCGCCCCGGTATGCAGAAGGACCGGGATGAAGTTATACGCAGACTTGTGGATATGCAGTATGAGAGAAACGACATTAACTTCGTTCGCGGAAAATTCCGTGTCCGTGGTGATGTTCTTGAAGTTTTCCCCATCAGTAGTGGTGAGGATGCAGTAAGAATAGAATTTTTTGGCGATGAAATTGACCGAATAACAGAAATTGACACCCTTACGGGAGAGGTGCTCGGTGTAAGACAGCATATAGGGATTTACCCTGCATCCCACTATGTAACAACTCCCGAAAAAAGGGAACAGGCTATTGCATCGATTAAGGAAGAGCTTGAAATACGCCTCAAGGAGCTTCGTGAAAATGATCGCCTTTTAGAGGCACAGCGACTGGAAGAAAGAACTAATTATGATATAGAAATGATGCGTGAAATCGGATTTTGCAGCGGTATTGAAAACTATTCCCGTCATATCAGCGGCAGAGAACCGGGAAGTCCGCCATACACACTTATTGACTATTTTCCCGACGACTTTTTGCTTGTAATTGATGAAAGCCACGTTACCGTACCGCAGGTGCGCGCAATGTATGCAGGTGACCGCAGCAGAAAGGAAAGCCTTGTAAAATACGGCTTCCGTCTGCCGTCGGCTTTTGATAACAGACCCCTAAGCTTTGACGAATTTGAAAAAAGGCTTAATCAGGTGATTTATGTCAGCGCAACTCCTGCCCAGTATGAATATGACCATTCTCAGAGCGTTGCCCAGCAGCTTATACGTCCTACGGGACTTCTTGATCCCGAAATTTTCGTCCGTCCCATTGAGGGGCAGATTGACGATCTTCTGACGGAAATTTACACCCGTACAGAGAAAAAGGAGAGAGTTCTTGTAACAACCCTCACCAAGAAAATGGCGGAGGATCTTACAGACTATCTTCGTAGCATGGGAATTAAGGTCAAGTATATGCATTCCGATGTTGAAACCCTTGAACGACTTGAAATTGTTCGAGACTTGCGACTTGGCGTGTTCGATGTGCTTGTGGGTATCAATCTTCTTCGTGAAGGACTTGACATTCCCGAGGTTTCCCTTGTGGCAATCTTGGATGCCGATAAGGAAGGCTTTTTAAGAAGTGAGACATCCCTTATTCAAACAATAGGACGAACTGCACGAAATGCCGAGGGTAAAGTAATAATGTATGCTGACAGAATTACCGACTCAATGAAGCGTGCCATTGACGAAACCAATCGCCGCCGTGAAATACAGATGGCGTATAATAAGGAACACGGTATTACTCCCAAAACGATTAAGAAAGCAGTAAGCGACGTTATTGCCGCTGTAACGGCAGAGGAAGAAATGGCACCACAGCAGAATGTGGCATCCGTGCTGTCCAAACTTGAAAACGAAATGCGTATTGCCGCCGAAGAGCTTCGATTTGAAGATGCGGCAAAGATACGTGACCGTATAAAACGTCTCAGAAAAGAGGTGCAGTGATGAGAAAAGAAGAAATTGTAATACAGGGTGCGAGAGAAAACAACCTTAAAAATGTTGACCTCACTATTCCCCGTGATAAATTCATAGTGTTTACAGGTGTTTCGGGAAGCGGAAAGACATCCCTTGCATTCGACACTATCTATGCAGAGGGACAGCGCCGTTATGTGGAATCTCTTTCGTCATATGCGAGAATGTTCCTCGGTCAGATGGAAAAGCCCGAGGTAGACTATATCGAGGGTCTCAGTCCTGCTATCAGCATAGACCAGAAAACGACAAATAAAAACCCCCGTTCAACGGTTGGTACAGTTACGGAAATATACGACTATCTCCGCCTTCTGTATGCAAGGGTGGGTGTGCCTCATTGTCCCGAATGCGGAAAGGTTATCTCTCAGCAGACACTTGACCAGATTGTGGACAAGGTGCTTTCACTTCCCGAGGGAAGCAGGGTGCAGATTCTTGCCCCCGTTGTACGCAGAAAAAAGGGCGAGCACCAGAAAATTTTTGAAAATGCCCGTAAAAGCGGTTATGTCCGTGTCCGTGTTGACGGAATTATATATGACCTTTCCGAGGAAATAGAGCTTGAAAAACAGAAAAAGCACAATATCGAAATCGTTGTTGACCGTCTTGTAGTAAAGGATGGAATCCGTGCCCGCCTTTCCGATTCTGTGGAAATAGCTCTCCATCAGGCAGACGGTATAGTGACAATCTTAAACGGTGAAGAGGAAATGACTTTCAGCCGTAATTATGCCTGCGACGATTGCGGGATAAGCTTAGAGGAGCTTTCTCCCCGAATGTTTTCATTCAACAATCCTCTTGGCGCTTGTCCCCGTTGCAGTGGTATCGGTCTTTTAAAGCGTGTTGATCCGTCATTGGTACTTATCAGCGACGAACTCTCCGTTCTTGAGGGTGCATTTTCCGTCAGCGGATGGCGTGCCCCCGACAAAGAGGGAAGTATGGCAAATGCCACATTCAGAGGTCTTGCGAAAAAGTATAATTTCAGTCTTAATACACCCGTTAAAAATCTTCCACAGGAAGTAATTGATATTATTCTTTACGGAACTAAAGGCGAGGAAATTGAGATTGAACATATGGGAAAACGTGGGCTTTCAAAGTATATGACGCCTTTTGAGGGTATTGTTACAAATCTCCAGCGCCGTTATGACGAAACTGACAGTGAGTGGGCAAAATGGGATATTGAGGGTCTTATGCGTGAAATCCCCTGTGACACCTGCAAAGGAAAAAGGCTTAGAAAGGAAAGCCTTGCAGTTACAGTTGACGGAAAGAATATTGATGAGGTATGTAACCTTTCGGTAACTAAATCAAAAGAATTTTTCAATAACATAAAACTTGATAAACAGCAGTCTCTGATTGCCGAAGAAATATTAAAAGAAATCAATGCCCGTATCGGATTCCTTAACAATGTAGGTCTTGAGTATCTTACCCTTTCTCGCTCGGCAGGAACTCTTTCCGGCGGTGAAGCGCAGCGAATCCGTCTTGCAACGCAGATAGGCTCAGGTCTTGTGGGCGTTCTGTACATTCTTGACGAGCCCAGTATCGGTCTTCATCAGCGTGACAACAATAAACTGATTGACGCTCTTAAATCCCTTCGTGATATGGGAAATACCCTCATTGTGGTAGAACACGACGAGGACACAATGTTTGCCGCAGATCATATCGTTGACGTAGGACCCGGAGCAGGTGTTCACGGTGGCGAGATTATCGCACAGGGTACTGTTGAAGACATTATGAATAACAAAAACTCCGTTACAGGCGACTACCTGAGCGGCAGAAAGAAAATTGAAGTGCCTGCAGTCCGCCGCAAGGGTAACGGCAAGAAGATAACTGTTGTAAAAGCGGCAGAAAATAATCTTCAGGATGTTAACGTGGATATCCCCCTTGGTAAATTTGTTTGTGTAACAGGTGTTTCGGGAAGCGGCAAGAGTTCTCTTGTAAACGAGGTTGTATACAAGCACCTTGCCTATAAACTTAATCGCAGTAAGGCTGTTCCCGGCAAGCATAAAACTATTGAGGGTATAGAAAATCTTGACAAGGTTATCGATATTGACCAATCGCCAATCGGACGTACACCCCGTTCCAATCCTGCAACATACACAGGTGTATTTAACGACATCCGCGAGCTTTTTGCACAAACTCCCGAGGCAAAGGCGAAAGGCTACAATGCAGGGCGTTTCAGCTTCAATGTCCGCGGAGGACGTTGTGAGGCCTGCTCAGGTGACGGCATAATCAAGATTGAGATGCACTTCCTACCGGATGTTTACGTTCCATGCGAGGTTTGTAAAGGCAAGCGTTACAACCGTGAAACACTGGATGTTCATTATAAAGGCAAGAATATTTTTGAAGTTCTTGATATGACAATTGACGAGGCAACAGAATTTTTCGAGGCAATACCGAAAATTAAAAACAAGCTTCAGACAATTAAGGATGTAGGCCTTGGATATATCAAGCTGGGACAGTCATCAACTACCCTTTCCGGCGGTGAAGCACAGAGAGTAAAGCTTGCAACAGAACTTTCCAAGCGTTCTACCGGAAAGACTATCTATATTCTTGACGAGCCGACTACCGGACTTCATAGTGCAGACGTCCACAGGCTGATAGATGTTCTTAATCGATTTGTCGAGGAAGGAAATACAGTTTTAGTCATCGAACATAACCTTGACGTTATAAAAACTGCCGACCACATCATTGACCTTGGACCAGAGGGAGGGGACAACGGAGGAACAATTGTTGCCGAGGGTACTCCCGAAGAAGTGGCGAAAAATCCGAAATCTTATACAGGAATGTTCCTGAAGAAAATACTTTAATCATAAAATCCCCTTGTACTTAATATTTTTTAATACAAGGGGGTTTTATTATGACAGAAATCACAAACAAAAAAATCGGTAATATTATTATCGAAAACAGAGCAAAAATGACGGCAGGAGGGATAAAAGATGTAGAAACGTTTTCTCCCGAAAGAATTGTGCTTATTACGGACGGACATCTTCTGACGGTGACAGGTCGTGGGATGAAAGTAAAAAAACTTTCAACCGAAACGGGAGAAATTTTTATTGAAGGTGAAATATCGGGATGTGTTTATTCAGAGGGAAAAGGGGAGAAAGAAAGCTTCTTTAAACGGGTGCTCAAATAATGGAAGTATCGTCATCCCGACAGGTTTATGTATTTTTGCTTTGCATCATATCAGGGCTTCTGTGTGGAGCATTCTTTGATATTCAGCGATTTTTAAGAGAAAAATATAAATCCGGAAAAACACGCACCATTGTGGAAGATTCGCTGTTTGCCCTTTTCTGTATAGTCGTCGTAATTGGCTTCGGGTATCTTTTCAACAATGGAGAACTCAGATATTTTCAGCTTATGGGGACTCTGAGCGGAGTGCTTTTCTATGCTTCTGTACTGAGCCGAGCTTTTAAAAAGGTATTAAACACAGTATTTCTTCTTTTTGTAAACCTGATTTTTAAACCTGTAAAAAAGATATATCGGTTATTGCTTATTCCCTTTAAAATGGTTTTGAAAAACTTGAAAAAACTAAAAAACAAGAAAAACAAGATGATGAAACGTTTCTCAAGACACTTTAAAAGCAGAAAAAAACGGCTAAAAAAAAGAATAAAAATGTTATAAAAAATTCTTTACAAAAGTAATTGTTTAAGTTATACTATAGTGTGAGAGGTGAGATGCGTGAGCAAACCTTCTGTGCGCAAAAAACGTAGAAGAATCAGATTAAAAAGAAATGATTTTATATTTTTGGCAGTTTGTCTTTTAGTGTTCGGTGGGTTCTTGCTTACTGTTTTCGGACAAGAGCAAAAGTTGTCTGAAATTCGTCATGATACCGCAGAACAGGAAAAACAGGTAGCCGCTCTGGAAGAGGAATACGAAATCCTTGAAGAGGAAGAGGCAAAAAATTCAGGAGATGAGTTTTTTGAGGCAAAAGCCCGTGAAGAGGGCTATGTTCACGAGGATGAAGTTGTCTTTGTTGTAGGCAACTGAGACTTCGTATTTCGCTTTATACATTTATACTGAAAGGGGTATAATACCTTTATGGCATTGGAAGTAGGACAAATAGTGGAAGGTAAAGTTTCCGGAGTGACAGGCTTTGGTGCGTTTATTGATTTACCTGATGGTGCAACGGGCCTTGTACATATTTCAGAGGTTGCGAGAAACTATGTTAAGGATATAAATGAACATCTCAGTGTTGGGCAAGAGGTTAAGGTAAAGGTTTTGTCTTTGGACGAAAAGGGTAAAATCAGCCTTTCCATCAAAAAAGCTCAGGAGAATAATTTCAGGCGTCCTGCGGCAACTCCTTTTTCCGGGAAACCGGCAGAAATTGATTGGAGCACAGAGAATAATCAGAAAGATATGTCTTTTGAAGATATGATGGCTTCTTTCAAACAGTCTTCCGATGCAAGAATGCTCGACATCAAGCGTAACGTGGAATCTAAAAGAGGAAGCAGAAGAAAATAAATAATAAAAGCGCTATGCTAATGCATAGCGTTTTTTTGTCGTATAGGAATTTGTGTTCCTATACGACAAAAAATATTTAATTTTAAGCCGTGCGAGAATTTCCTCGCTTTGCTCGGAAAACGCACATGGCACAAAAAAAGCGATTACCTCTGCGCCGCAGCGCAACGACGGAGTCGCTTTTTTACGTCATCGAAGACTGTATTTGCCTAAAACCTCCACGTTTTTGATTTCTTTTTTCATAATCTCTTTCATGCTGAGCCCCAGTGCATTGCACAGCCCCGCAATATAAAAAAGCATTTCGCCGATTTCATTTTCAATAGTATCTTTGCATTCGGGACACAACCTTCCTTCTGCCCCCGTACTTTTATCGCCTGAGAAGACGGCAAAACTTTTTTCTCCGGTAATTTTAAGACAACCGCACCCTGTGGCAGTTTTAACTGTGCTACGGCATATTTTTCCGCAGGAATTCTGGCATTTTGTCAGTATATCCAATACATTCTGATTTCGTATAATAAGTGTTGAAACTTTTTCCTGAAAGTCGTCGGATTTAGCCTCGGACATAAACTTCACCCCCGACTATTATTATATCTTTGCCTGTAGTAAGTGTCAATGTAAGAGATTGTAAGATAGTGTCATCTTTGGAAATGTAATTTCCAATCTGTTATCAGTTCAAAGGTATAAATTCTGTCTGAGTCAAGGTCCTGATCGTGCATATTAACAGCATTCAGATCTGAATTGTCATAGGTTGTATAATAATAAATTCCTTTGTCGGAATTTATACAGGAAGAATAATGAGTTATCTGGGGTGTGTTTTCAACTATGTTACACCCTCTGATCTGAAAAACATTTCTAAGGATGTGAAATACCTGATTGACGGAGAATTGCTCACCTTCGGGGGAAGTGGAATTCAGTTTTGTGAATGCACTTCTGACAAATCTGGAGCAGGAGGAAAGATCTCCCGGCAGTCCGATGCTTCCCATACCTCGGCTGTAGTGAGTGAAACTCAGCTTATCAGAAAACAAATTTTCCGGCGGGTTGGGAGAGAGAGACATAAAGTTGCTGAGGATAAGCATTTGAGTGGGAAAGTCGGGGCTGTTTGAGAGTACACCCACGGGATTATCATAAACAAAAAGCCCTTCTCGAAGCGACTCAACGGTTAAACTTCCGCTTTTGTCGGAAATTATCCAATGAAGTGGGGTAGATGGGTAATTGTTGCTGAAATCAATGTCCGTAACATTTGTTTTTTCAAGAAGCGTTTTTGCCTCTTGAATATTCCTGCAACAGGAAAGAACCCACGGAATAAGCTCGAAAGATGCTATGTTGTGAAAGCCATCCTTCGGTTTGTGATAGTAGGCATATCCGGGAAAAAGCAGTCCTGCCATGCTGAGACCGGCATCATTTACCGCATCAAAATAGAGAGGGAAATTATCTGATACAATCCCCATTCCCACTATGGCATAATGAGTTTGGAGAGTAGTCTGATTGCGAAAAGTAAACGGGAATTTCTTTGAAGTTATAACTATTTTCTCTCCGAAAGAGTGTTCGAAATCCAGATTTCTGCCAAAATAATGGCATTTTGAAAGATATGACACAGCCGTACACATATTAAAACCTCCTTGGTATTTTTAGTATAAATCTTCAAATAATAATTATACTTTCCTTTCAAAAAATATTGAAACAGCTCATAAGATATGATATAATTAATTCATTATAGTTGGATTAGGTGTACACATAGATGATACACCCATACGAAAGAAGGGAAAATGAATGTTAGAAAAAGAATGGGTATTCCTTGACGAAAACGTTAATGAGGCTCAGGCAGAGGCTTACGCTGAACTCTTTAACATCCCGGTTATCGTCGCAAAAGTTCTTTTAAACCGCGGGTTTACAGATGCGGCAGAAGCAAAAAAATTCCTTGACAAAAATTCAGACAGCTTTTATTCTCCAAGCCTTCTGTGTGATATGGAAAAGGCAGTTGCAAGAATAAACGAAGCTATCGAAAAGAAAGAACATGTAGTAGTTTACGGTGACTATGATGTTGACGGCATTACTTCCACAGCACTTCTGGTAAGTTTTCTCCGTGAAAAGGGCATTGATGCACAGGCGTATATTCCCGACCGCCAGAACGAGGGATACGGAATTAACAAAGGTGCAATAAAAAGTATTTCAGAAAGTGGTGCAACGCTTATTATAAGTGTTGATACCGGCATTACGGCTTTTGAAGAAACAGAATATGCAAAAGAGCTTGGCTGTGACGTTATTATTACGGATCATCACGAGTGCAAGCAGGAGCTTCCCAACGCGATTGCCGTTATAAATCCGAAAAGGATAGATTGCAACTATCCTTTTAAGGATCTTGCAGGTGTTGGAGTTGCATTTAAACTGGTTTGTGCGGCAAGCGAAAAAAGCGAGAGAGAGCTTCTTGACGAGTATGCAGATATCGTAGCCCTGGGAACAATTGCAGATGTGGTATCTCTTAAAGATGAAAACAGAATTATTGCCGCGCGTGGTATTGAAAAGCTTTCAAAAAATCCCAACACAGGATTGGCAGCCGTTATTTCCACATTGGGGCTGAGACAAAAATGGAACAATTGCGCTGTTGTAAGTTATTCCATAGCACCTCGTCTTAATGCAGCAGGAAGAATGTCAAACGCAATGATTGCCGTTAACCTTCTTCTTACAAAAGATCCTTTGGAGGCGCAGGAACTCGCCATAAAACTGGATACAGACAACAAAAACCGCCAGAATGAAGAAAAGATAATCTTTGACCAGGCGGTTGAAATGATAAACGGCACAGACATTGCCGACAAAAAAGTACTTGTCCTTGCAAAAAGAAACTGGCATCACGGAATAATCGGAGTAGTTGCATCAAGAATATGTGAAAGATACAATAAAACCTGTATTCTTATTTCCATTGAAGATGAATGGTGTAAAAGCTCAGGAAGAAGTGTTGAGGGCTTAAACCTTTTCGATGCTTTAGGACATTGTTCAGACATTCTTGAGAAATTCGGCGGTCATGCATACGCGGCAGGTTTCTCTATCAAGGAAGAATATATTCCCGAACTTGACAGACGCCTTAATGAATTTGCAAATCAGTGCCAATGTGAAGAAAAACTTCCGAGAATTCTTATTGATTCTAAAATAACGGTTAAGGATATAAATGCTGCAACAATCAGAAAGACTGAAGTTCTTGCTCCCTACGGTGCAGGAAACAAAGTTCCAATTTTTGCCCTTATGAACGCAAAAATTGTGGATATAAAAACCTTATCGGAGGGTAAGCATTGTCGCCTTCTGGTGGAAAGTGAAAATCGTCTTGTGGAAGCAATTGCTTTCGGATCGGGATCGATGGCATCCGAATTCTGCATAGGCGACCTGGTTGATATTGCAGGTGAACTTAATATTAACTTGTATAACGGACAGGTAAGGCTTCAGATAATTGTAAGCGGAATCAGAATTGTACATAAGGAAATAGGCGAAATTCTTCCCGACAGAAACGATTTCGTTGAAATTTACCGTTACTTAAGACAAAACGGCAATATGAGTGACGAACTTGCAAACCTTTCCGGTCAGCTTACCGACAAACTGGGAAGACGTATTATGCGAGAAAAACTCATAAATGTTTTAAGAGTTTTTAAGGATCTTGAAATATTAAACTTTAACAAACTCGGAGATGTTGTTCAGATTACTCTTAACGAAACGGAAAAAGGTAAAAAGGTTTCCATCGACAAGAGTAAAGAATATCAGTTAATCAAAAAAGAAGCAGAGGAACTTTATAAGTAATAAAACCCGGAGTGAGATTATGGATCAGGCTTTTGAAGTCTTAATGGACAAAATAAAAAAATATAATAAAAACGCAGAGGAAGACCGTGCCTTGATCCTTAAGGCATACACCTGCATGAAAGAAATGCATTCAAGTCAGCTCCGTCACAGCGGAGAGCCGTATTTCATTCATCCTTATGAGGTCGCCTGTATACTTGCCGATATGGAACTTGATACTCAGGCGGTAATTGCAGGTCTTCTTCACGATGTTATAGAGGATACGGAGTATAGCTATGATCGTATGAAAGAGGAGTTTGGAGAGCAGGTTGCAATGCTTGTTGAAGGTGTTACCAAACTTGACAAAATCAAGTGTATCTCCAAGGAAGAGGCACATATAGAAAACCTCAGAAAGATGTTTTTCGCAATGGCGGAAGATATACGCGTGGTGCTTATTAAACTTGCCGATAAAATTCATAATATGCGTACATTGAAGCATATGAAACCGGAAAAACAGCTTGAAAAGGCAAAGGAAGCCCTTGATGTATATGCGCCCCTTGCATACAGGCTGGGTATTTCAAAAATCAAGATAGAGCTTGAAGATCTGGCGCTTAAATATCTTGACAGCGTGGCATATTACGAAATTGTAGACGGACTTTCCCAGAAACAGTCAGAACGTGATGCCTACGTTCAGAATGTGCGTGGCGTTATTGCCGATAAAATGGAAGAAATGGGCATAAAATGCCACATTGCCGCCCGTGCAAAACACATTTACAGTATTTTTAGAAAAATGTATAACCAGAATAAAACGCTGGATGAAATATATGACCTTTTTGCGGTGCGTATTATCGTAGATACTGTTGCTGAATGTTATGCGGTTCTGGGTATAGTTCACGAGGAATATAAGCCTATTCCCGGCAGATTTAAAGACTATATAGCAATGCCTAAACCCAATATGTATCAGTCGCTCCATACTACGGTAATCGGTCCCGACGGGCAGCCTTTTGAAATTCAGATCCGCACATGGGATATGCACAATGTTGCAGAACGAGGCATTGCCGCTCATTGGAAGTATAAAGAGGGTAAAGCAGGCGATACAAAAAATCTTGACTGGGTAAACAAACTTCTTGAAATACAAAGCGAAGCGGTAGATCCTGAGGACTTTATGAGAACTCTCAAGATTGATATGTTTGCTGATGAGGTATTCGTATTCACTCCAAAAGGCGACGTAATAGGGCTTCCTGCAGGCTCTACACCTATTGACTTTGCATTTTATATTCACTCAGCAGTAGGATATAAAATGACAGGTGCAAAGGTTAATTCAAAAATTGTTACCCTTGATTACAAGCTACAGAACGGTGATATTGTTGAAGTTATTACTTCAAGTGCCAATAAAGGCCCCAGCCGTGACTGGCTCAAACTTGTAAAGACCAGTACTGCTCGAAGTAAGATAAATTCCTGGTTTAAAAAGGAAAACAGAGAAATAAATATTGAACGCGGTAAAAACGCTGTTGAAACAGAGCTTAAACGTGTGGGAATGAGCCAAAGCGAACTCTTCAAGAGTAAGTATCTTGACCCCATGCTCAAGCGCTATGGCTTCTCTAATGTAGAGGAAATGTACGCTGCTATCGGATTCGGTGGAATTACTGCGGCTAAGGTTATAACACGACTTCGTGACAGTTATCAGAACGACCATAAAGAGGAACTGCCTCCTGAGATTATTGCAAAACAGGTTGGAAAGAAAAAAGGCAAGAGTGAAAGCGGTATTGAAGTTAAAGGCGTTGATAACTGCCTTGTAAGACTTTCCCGTTGTTGCAATCCCGTTCCCGGTGACGATATTATAGGCTTTATTACAAGAGGCAGGGGTGTAAGTGTACACAGATGCGACTGTATCAATGTTCTTCCTGAAAATATTACGGAAGATATGAAGAGCCGTATGATAGAGTGTAACTGGCTTGACGATATTTCCTCATCATTCAGTGCGGAAATCAGTATCGAATGTACTAACCGCCCGGGCGTTCTTGCTGATGTTATCGGTGTTGTGGCTGAGCAGAAGCTTAATCTTATTGCGGCAAATGCACGCGGACTTAAGGATAGAACGGCTCTTATCGACATTACTGTTGAGGTTGAGGATAAAGAGCATATTGAAAGCCTTATAAGAAGGCTTCACCGTGTACCCGGTGTATATGATATAAAGAGAACAAGAGGTTAATCTATGAATATAGAGTGTTTGGTGTTAGGTCAGTTGGGAGTGAATTGCTACCTTTTGACAGAGAATAATAAAGCAATAGTGATTGATCCCGGAGATGAAGTGGAGAAGATTTTAAGTGCACTTGAAGACAAAGGTTGCAGCCTTGAAAAAATTCTTCTTACCCACGGGCATTTTGACCATACAGGTGCAGTTTGTGATCTTGCCAAGAAAACCGGGGCAGAAGTTTTTATCCATTCAGGTGATGAGGTAATGCTCCGTGATAACTCCAAAAACCTCAGCTTTCTTACGGGAGAAGAGGTTAAGACATACGAAGAAGCAACACCGCTTGAAACAGTAGAGAAGCTCACTTTCGGAAATATGGAAATAAAGTATTTTCATACTCCCGGCCACAGCGAAGGATCAGTAACGTATCAGGTGGAGGATAACCTTTTCTGCGGTGACTTGATTTTCCGTGGCTCTATCGGGCGATATGATTTTGGTGATCTTAGAACAGAACTTAATTCCATAAATTTTCTTCTTGAAAATTTTGGCGATTCTGTGAAGCTTTTCCCCGGACACGGAATGAAAACCACCATAGGCTTTGAACGTATGAATAACCCCTATATAGGAATGATATAAATGAATATAACAACAAACGGGCATTCCTTCGAGGATGCCGTAAGGCAGATCCTGCAACTGTTTTTTGATTTGAATTCAGAGTTTGATGTGGAATCTTCCTTGCAGATAGAAGAAAATTCATATATTGCAAAAGCTAAAGTCACCCTCGGCGAGAATACCGCCGAGGGTGAAATAAAAGCTACACTTTTTTCTCCGGAGAAAAGACAGGTGAGCGACATTATAAAAAAGTCGGTATTTTTTGCGTGCAAGAAACTTTCCGATATGCCTACTCCGTGGGGTATTTCCACGGGCATACGCCCTGCTAAAACAGCGAGGATGATGCTTGACGAAAATAAAACTGATGAAGAAATTCTTAGTTATATGGAGAATGAATTTTTCATAACTACCAAAAAAGCAAAACTCAGCCTTGCAGTTGCAAAGAAAGAGTTTGAGCTTTTAAAAGACAGAAAAGAAAATACTGTCAGCCTTTATTTAGGAGTGCCTTTTTGTCCTACAAGGTGTGCATATTGTTCTTTTATATCCCAGGCGTTGGCACATAATCAAAAGTTTGTTAAACCCTATGTAGATGCGCTGATTAAGGAAATTGAAGCTACGGCAAAAATGGCGGAAAGCTTTGGCTACAAGGCGGAAACGATTTACTTTGGCGGAGGTACGCCAACGACACTTTCTCCTGAAGCTTTGGAAAGACTTATAAAAAGAGTGAAGTCCTGCTTTGATGTGTCTTTGCTTCGTGAATTTACCGTGGAGGCAGGAAGACCCGACACATTTTCCGATGAAATGCTTGCAACGCTATGGGAAAATGGGGTAAACCGTATCAGTATAAATCCCCAGACAATGAACCAGAAGACATTGGACAAAATAGGACGCCGCCACAGCGTGGAAGATACAATAAAAGCATTTGAAATGACTAAAAAGTATAATTTCAGTATAAATGCCGACCTTATCGCAGGTCTTCCTGATGAAAGCACGGAAGATTTCAGAAAAACCGTGGAGGAGGTTTGTGCCCTTTCACCCGATGCTGTAACTGTGCATACAATGTATCTTAAAAGAGCAGCACGGCTTATCTCCGATTTTGAAAAACTGAGATTTGCAAAAGATATGGACAGTATGGTACAGCTTTCCTACGACTATCTGACAGATAACGGGTACAATCCATACTATCTGTACAAGCAGAAAAACACATTAGGAAATCTTGAAAATGTAGGATTTTCAAAAGAAGGACACGAAAGCCTGTACAATATTTTTATAATGGAAGAAATACAGACCATACTCGCAATGGGAGGCGGGGCTTCTACAAAAATGGTAAAGGGAGACAGAATAGAAAGAGTCTTCAATCCCAAGGAAGCTTCCGACTACATTAACCGTATTGATGAAATAATAGAAAAAAAGAAAACAGCACTTGAATTTTTGAGGTGAATATAATGATTAACTTTACCTACGAAAAAGAAACTGTAATTGAAGAAAAAAGTATCTCTGTCGGTGACTTTGTTAAAAACAGAGGACTTTCTGAAGTTGTCCTTGCATGCAAAGTGAACGGCAGGGTTGCTGCAGCGGATTATATTATAAAAAACGGTGATTTGATAGAGCCCCTCACAATAAGTTCGGACGAGGGCTACCTTATATATAAAGAGTCGATTATATTGGTGCTTTTGCACGCTGTTGAAAAAACAGACGGTGTAAAGGCTATATTTGTCAGGCAGTCCGTAAATAAATCCACATATTTTGAGGTGGAAACACAAAAAGGCAGGGACGCGCTTGCAAGAGAACTTAAAACTACTATGCAGAAAATAATAGAGGAAGATACTGATTTCCGTTCAATTAAGCTCAGCCGTTCTCAGGCAGCTACGCTTTTTTTAGAAAACGGAGAGAAAGAAAGGGCGGAAGAAATTGCATCTCTGCCTGCAGAAAATATTACGGTATGTAAAACAGCGAAGAGGTATCATCTTACCTATCAGCCCATTGCATACAGTATAAAGTCTTTGAGTGTATTTGATATACAGGCTTTTGACGATGGCTTTTTACTCAAATATCCTACAAATTATACCATCAGTACAATTCCGAAGATAGAGTCAGGCGTAAAAGTTCACAATGCCATTGAGGATTACCGCGATTGGATTGCAACAGTAGGGGTAGAAAATATTTTTGCCCTTAATAAAACAGTCAGGGAAAATCATATTGCAGAGCTTGTGAATATGGCGGAGGGACTTCATGAAAAGAAAATCAGTCGCATTGCCGACAAAATAAAGGACACACCTGAAATAAAAGTAATCCTTATTGCAGGACCATCGTCATCGGGAAAAACTTCTTTTGCAAACAGACTGTGTCTGCATCTTAAAATAAATCACATAAACCCTGTGGTCATATCTCTTGACGATTATTATGTAGATGACGCTCGTATGCCCCGTGATGAAAAAGGAGAGATGGACTTTGAATGTGTGGAAGCTATTGATTATGAGCTTTTCAACGAGCATCTTTCTCTTCTTTCAAAGGGTGAAACGGTAGAACTTCCCAAATACGATTTTAAAATTCGTCAAAGAGTGAAAGGAAAAACGCTTACCCTAAAGGACAATCAGATTATAATTGCTGAGGGTATCCATGCACTGAACGAGCTTCTTACAAGCCGTGTTGCACGCGAAAATAAGTATAAAATATATCTTAGCTGTCTTACCAGTCTGTGTCTTGATGAATACAATGCCTTTTCACCGACAGATAACAGACTTCTCCGCAGAATGGTTCGTGATGCGGAGCATCGTAACACGTCTGCAGAGGAAACGTTCAGACTGTGGAAAAGCGTCCGCCGCGGTGAACAAAAATATATTTTCCCCTTTGAAAGCGAAGCTGACGAGGTGTTCAATTCCTCTTTGGTGTATGAACTTGCCGTGCTTAAAAAGCCTGCGCTTGAGCTTCTTTCGGGAATAACTCCCGAAAGTACTCATTACAGCCGTGCAAGAAGACTTATAAAGCTTCTTTCTTATTTTGAAGAATTTGACCCTGCTCCCATACCTCCGACTTCGATAATTCGCGAATTCATCGGTGGAAGTACAATTGTGCACTAAAAATGTAAGAAATTGCTAATAAACCTTGAAATTTGTAATTTAATGTGATATAATTTAAACAAACAAAATATAGGAGGATTTTACAGATGAAAAAGTTTTTATCAATCGTGTGTGTAATTATGGCGATGCTTGCTCTTACAGCTTGCGGCAAGTTTACTTGCGATGGATGTGGAGAAGAAAAGTCCGGCAGCGGCAAGAAAATCACAATTATGGGTGAAACCGGAACAGTGTGTGATGATTGCTACGATATGCTTAAGCAGCTTGGCTATTGATTAACAAAAAAGTGATGTAAAAAACTAAGTTTTTTACATCACCTTTTTTTATTCTATAAATTCCACCTGAGAAAACACATTTGAAATTGTATTGTATATACGTTCTTTATCCTGACTGTCGTGTATTATAATTTTCCTTGGTGCAATCGTTATAAGCGCGCTCAATATAATATCTTCCTGGGAAAATCCTTCTTCGTCAAACAACGAATTTTCGCAATATACTTTGGTAATATCTTTGAGCCTTTTGTTATGAATTCGTATCATCCCTTCTGTTTTTATAAGGTGTACAAGCGGCTCTTTTGGTGCCTGTACCGATACAAAAAAACGAAGCATATTCATAAATTCATCATATTCGCGCAAGGCATAAAGCTCTTCAGCGGCATCAAGGCATAGGTTTTTAAGTTCATTTTTGTATTCTTCAAGTCGGAAATTAACGAATCCGTCTATTATAATAAAGTTATTTTCTTTAAGGTAATTACGGGTCTGCTCCTCAATAAGTGATTTTCTTCTTTCATAATGAATTATATCCATTACATCGGCACTTTCGCCTCGAGCGTGCTTTAATGCCAGATTAAATATTTCAAGCCTTTCACCGTGTGAGGAATAGGGGAATTCGTGTTCTGTTATCCTTTTGAGAAGCGGCTTTTCATAGTTTGTCATTATCTCATCTGAAATTTCAGCAGCAAATTCATTTATACTGGTATCAGCAGGTAGATTAACAGCTGTATTCAATTCCAAAAATTATCACCTCCAAATCTATGTACTAATCTGTCATCAGAGGTATAATTGAGCCGATGTCTTTGACTTCTCCTTCCGTAAGATTTCGGATTTTTATATTTTTTTTCGTGAGAAAGTTTTTCATATCACTTGCATTGGGTAATGTATCGACATTTCCGTTTATCAGAAGTTCATTAAAACTGCTCATCCCGGTGCATCCTCCGAAAAATCCGTTTGAAAAACCGGGGAGAGATATGTTATCATTTGATATGAGAAGCACATCCATTTTTTCTTCTTTTCCTGCTTTGTAGATTGAAACGTCTCCTGTAATAAAGGAGTTTTCATCTATCGGACAAATAGAGCATTTTGTATATCCCTGCTTAACCTCGATAATTTCATACCCCTCGCTGATAAGTATATCAAAAAGAAGCTTGTCGCATACCTTTTTGTTGAGGAAACATTTTTTTCCGACTATACCAACATTATATGCGCTATCTTTCGGGTAGTGACTCTCTATGTGGGTTTTCCCCTTGATAATTTCAAATCCGTAGGGAGAGAGTGCGTTTTTATAGTATGCGTAAGTTTCAGGAGGACATACTGCCTTTTTTGAGGAAATAATTACAATTCCCAAATCTGCATGACGGCGCATTGCGGTTGGCAATACATCAATTGACGGCGGTGTAATAACCGCAGCGTCGGGAATTTTTGTATCAGCTATAAAAAGTGTAACTTTTTCTTCTGGAAGATAGGGATAATTCATATAATCAATCCTTGAAAAAAGGGCTGTAATTTTACAGCCCTTTTAATTTTAATTTTTAGAAGATACCCGAAGCCTTATAAGAGCTTTCTTCAGCTTTATTTCAGCCAGTTTATGCTCAAAATCGCTTGCCTTTGTGCTTTCAAGCCTTGTTTCAGCTTTTTCCTTTGCCTTTTCAGCACGGGCAATGTCGATGTCATCGCTCCATTCAAAAGTGGAGGCAACAACCCTAACAACACCGTCGGTTACGCTGACCATACCACCGGAGCAAGCTGCAGTTTTTTCACCATCTTCAGTAACTACCTTGGCAACACCTATGGAAAGTGCCGCAACGTAGTTTGAATGCTTGGCAAGAATACCAACGTCACCCTCGGTTGTACGAAGGATAATTTTTTGAGCCTTCCCGTCGAAAAGCATTCCGTCGGGAGTAACTATTTGTAAATCAAATGCGTTCATATTATCAACCCTTAGCTTTTTCGATGGCTTCCTCAATAGTTCCTACAAAGAGGAATGCAGATTCGGGAAGGTCATCGTGTTTACCTTCAATAATTTCCTTGAAACCACGGATAGTTTCTTTAAGAGGAACATACTTACCTTCCATACCGGTAAACTGTTCAGCAACGGAGAAAGGCTGGGAAAGGAATCTCTGTACCTTTCTTGCGCGGCTTACTGTAAGCTTATCTTCTTCGCTGAGTTCATCCATACCCATAATTGCGATAATATCCTGGAGTTCGTTATATCTCTGGAGAATTTTCTGAACGGCTCTTGCAGTTTCGTAATGCTCAATACCAACCACGTCGGGAGAAAGAATTCTGGACGTAGAATCAAGCGGGTCAACTGCAGGATAAATACCCTGAGAAGCAATCTGTCTTGAAAGAACTGTTGTTGCATCAAGATGAGCAAATGTTGTTGCAGGAGCAGGGTCTGTAAGGTCATCGGCAGGCACATATACTGCCTGAACGGAAGTGATAGAACCTTTCTTGGTTGATGTAATTCTTTCCTGCAAAGCGCCCATTTCTGTTGCGAGAGTGGGCTGGTAACCAACGGCAGAGGGCATACGTCCCAAAAGGGCGGAAACCTCACTACCTGCCTGTGTGAAACGGAAAATGTTATCAATGAACAGAAGTACGTCCTGACCTTCTCTGTCGCGGAAATATTCTGCCATCGTAAGACCGGAGAGAGCTACTCTCATTCTTGCTCCCGGGGGCTCGTTCATCTGTCCGTAAACCAGCGCTGTCTTATTGATAACGCCGGATTCTTTCATTTCGTTATAAAGGTCATTACCCTCACGTGTTCTTTCACCAACACCGGAGAATACACTAAGACCACCGTGCTGCTTTGCAACGTTATTGATAAGCTCCATAATAAGAACTGTCTTACCAACACCGGCACCGCCGAAAAGACCTATCTTACCACCCTTTGCATATGGGCAGATAAGGTCAACTACCTTAATACCTGTTTCAAGGATTTCAGTAGTGCTTTCCTGATCTTCATAACCGGGAGCAGGACGGTGAATTTCCCATTTTTCGGGATTTTCGGGAGCAGGCTGATTGTCAACAGGCTCACCGAGAAGGTTAAATATTCTTCCGAGGGTGCATTCGCCAACGGGAACGCTGATACCCTTGCCCGTGTCAACTGCTTCCATTCCGCGTGTGAGACCGTCTGTAGAACTCATCGCGATACAACGGACAACGTCATCACCGATGTGCTGAGCAACTTCAAGAGTGATTTTACGCTCGCCTGAAGTTATCTCAATAGCATTAAGAAGCTTCGGGAGATGTCCGTTTTCAAATTTAATATCAAGTACAGGCCCGATAACGGATATTACCTTGCCTATGTTTTTTTCTGCCATGGATTTTCAATCCTTTCTTTAATTAGGGGATTGTTAAGGGAATTCCCCTTATCAGTTTTGGCTTCCTGCCACAATTTCAGTAAGTTCCTGAGTGATTGCCGCCTGTCTGGCTCTGTTGTATGTCAGACTGAGACTGTCAATAATTTCACCTGCATTATCGGTGGCATTTTCCATTGCGGTACGTCTTGCGCTAAGCTCCGATGCGATAGACTCACAAACTCCGCCGTAAATAATTCCGCTGATATAGTGGGGAATTATCTTTGCAAATACAGCCTCGGGCGATGGGTCATATTCGATAAGAGCTTTCTTCTTTTCTCCATCATCCGAAGGCGCAAGGGGAAGAATTTCTTTCGAGGCAGGAACTTGTGAAAGAACATTCACAAAGCCTGTGTAATAAATATCCAAAGATGTAAATTCACCTTTTTCAAAAGCATCTGCAAGTGCCTGGCCGATACTGTTGCAATCGCTTATTTTAACATCTGCGGCAATCTGATATTCCGTTGTAAAGAAAGTAACATCTTTTTTGCCGAAATATTCTACAACCTTTTTTCCGATTGGGAAAATTACATCACCGTCTTTGTAATCAAGTGATTTAAAAAGGTTGTTGTTATAACCGCCTGCAAGACCGCGGTCACCGGCAATTACGATATGACAGGCTTTTCCCTCTTTCTTTTCCTGTGTGAAAGGGGAAGAAAAGTCGCTTACACTTCTTGAAATATCGGAAAGTGCCTGGGAAAGTGTTTCAAAGAAAGGTCTGCTTTCTTCAATTCTTTCTTTAGCCTTACGCATTTTACTTGTTGCCACAAGCTGCATTGCCTTTGTAATCTGGCGTGTGTTTTCGACGCTTTTTATTCGGTTTTTAATTGCTTTCATTGAAGGCATATTGCGTCACCTCATTTGCGGGAGAGAAACTTTTCTACACACTCACTAACCGCAGTTTTAATCAATTCCTCAGTTTCCACGGAAAGTGCGCCTGTCTGGGCAATATTGGAAACAATTTTGGGATATGTGTTATCAACATAATCATAGAGTGATTTTTCAAACTCTTTAACATCCTCGGGAGCAATGTCCTTAAGGTAGTCATTAACTACCGCATAGATTATTACAACCTGATGCTCTACTTTTACGGGCGCATTTCTGTCCTGCTTTAAAACTTCAACGATTCTTTCGCCCTGTTCAAGACGCATCTTTGTATCGGGATCAAGGTCGCTTCCGAACTGAGCAAAGGACTGAAGTTCACGATACTGTGAATAGAGAAGCTTAAGAGTACCGGCAACCTTTTTCATAGCCTTAATCTGCGCGTTACCGCCAACACGGCTTACGGAGATACCGGGGTTAACAGCAGGCATTACACCGGAGTGGAAAAGCTCTGTTTCAAGGAATATCTGGCCGTCTGTAATTGAAATTACATTGGTGGGGATATATGCAGAAACGTCACCTGCCTGCGTTTCAATTATAGGAAGAGCAGTCAGCGAGCCACCACCGTATTCGGGAGCAAGACGGGCTGCACGCTCAAGTAATCTTGAATGAAGATAGAATACGTCACCGGGGTATGCTTCACGTCCCGGGGGACGGCGGATAAGAAGAGAAAGTGCACGGTAAGCTACGGCGTGCTTGGAAAGGTCATCGTAAACTACAAGAACATCTTTGCCCTGATACATAAAGTACTCACCGATAGCACAGCCGGAGTAGGGAGCAATATACTGCATGGGAGCAAGCTCGGAAGCAGTAGCCGCTACAACGGTTGTATAATCCATTGCACCGTTCTTTTCAAGAGTATCAACAAGCTGAGCAACTGTAGATTTTTTCTGTCCTATTGCAACATAGATACAGATAACATCCTTACCCTTCTGGTTGATGATAGTATCAAGACCAATTGTGGACTTACCTGTCTGACGGTCTCCGATAATAAGCTCACGCTGACCGCGACCGATAGGAATCATGGAGTCAATAGCCTTAATACCTGTCTGCAACGGAACGCTTACAGACTTTCTTTCGATAATTCCGGGAGCAGGAGTTTCGATGGGGCGTCGCTCTGTGGTCTTGATTTCGCCTTTTCCGTCAATGGGCTGACCGAGAGCGTTTACAACTCTGCCGATCATTTCTTCGCCTACGGGAACACTTACAACGGTGCCTGTACGCTTAACGATATCTCCCTCACGAATTTCGGCATCTGTGCCGAGAATAACAAGGCTTACAAGGTTTTCTTCAAGGTTAAGAGCCATTGCAACTTCACCGTTTTCAAACTCTACAAGCTCGTTACTCATACAGTTGTCAAGCCCTTTTACCTTGGCGATACCGTCACCGACTTCAACAACATAGCCGGTTTCTTTCTGCTCAATTTTGTTTGAGTAGTTTTTTATCTGGTCTTTTATAATTTTACTGATTTCATCAGATTTAAGCTGCATTATATCACCTTCAGTCTAATTGTTGGGATGAAAGCTGTGTGCGGATATTATCCAGTCGCGCGCGCACGCTTGCATCCGTCTGGGAATTTTCGGTTCTTAAGATTATACCGCCCAATATTGATTTATCCACTTTAAGCTCAAGCTTGATTTTCTTACCTGTTTCTTTTTCAAGCTTTCTGATAAGCTTTTCGCGGAGCTCATCACTTAGAGGAACTGCTGTTATGGCAGTAACCTTTTCAATACCCAACTTTTTATTGTATTGCTTTTCATACTCTTTTACACACTCGGGGAAAATATGAATATATTTCTTTTCGCAAAGTATTTTAAGAAAGTTTCTGACATATTCGCCGGCATCCTTAAACGCCTCATCAATAAGGGCGAGCCTTTCCTCAGTGTTGACGGTGGGGGAATCAAGCAATACTGCATACTCGGGATTTTTCTCGAAAATTCCGGTAAGAGCATTTAATTCTTCAAAAATCTGCTCTAAAATATTTTCGTCCTCTGCAAGAGAAAATAATGAATGAGCATATGTTACCGATGCCGACTTCACTTTTCTTCACCGGAGTTTTCAATGAACTCCTCCAAAAGCCTTTCATGATCGGTTTCGTTAAGATCTTTTTCAATAACCTTTTCTGCAATATTAACAGCCAGAGAAGCGATATCCTGCTTGATTTCGCTTACTGCAGCTTCCTTTTCACGCTCGATTTCTTTCTGTGCCTTGGTTACGATTGCAGATGCTTTTTGCTGAGCATCTGACACAATCTGCTCACCGCGAAGTGCTGCTTCATGCGTTGCATCCTTCATAATTCGGGATGCTTCCTCTTTTGCTGCGGAAAGCTTTTCGGAGTATTCTTTCTCCATGTTTTCGGCATTTTTCTGAGCTTCTTCAGCGTTTGCATACATAGAGTTTACTTCGTTTTCTCTCTGAGCAAACATATTCATAACGGGCTTAAAAAGGAGCTTTTTCATTACCAATACAAGGATTATTAAGTTTATCCAAGTAAAAATCATTGTCCACGGGGCAATAGCTACGAATTTCTGGAACTTTTCCATTTCCAAACCTCCTCATTTTTAGAATGGGGTGACAGGGTCACCCCGTTATTTTTCTTAAATGAAGGGGTTTGCAAAGAGAAGAATCATTGCAACAACAAGACCGTAGATACCTGTTGATTCTGCAACGGCACAACCAAAAAGCATTGTGGATGTAATATCGCTCTTTGCTTCGGGCTGACGGCCAACTGCTTCAGCAGCCTTACCTGCAGCGTAACCCTGACCGATACCGGGGCCTATACCTGCGATCATTGCAAGACCTGCACCAATTGCTGATGCTGCTTTAATAATAGCTAATTCCATAATAAATACCTCCAAAAATATATAAATTTATAATTATTATTACTGCTTTTGTGCCACAGGCACTTTAGGTTCATTCGCACCGCCTACATACACCATTGTAAGCATGGATATAATGTAAGCCTGTAAGAAACTTGTGAATACATCAAAATAAATTGACAGAATAGCCGGAAGTCCAGCCTGCAGGAACGGTATTGAACCAACCACGGGAATCCATCCCAACAGGATATTGCTGAGACCTGCCAACGCTCCGTAAATAAGACCTGTAATTACAATACCCGAAGCAATATTACCAAAATGACGGAACGCCATAGAAATCGGGCTTGCAATCTCACTTATAAGATTAAGGGGAGTAATTACGGCAACAGGTTCTGTAAATCCTTTAAGCCAACCGCCCACGCCCTTGTTCTTTATGTTGAAGAACTGAATCAGGAAAAAGGTGACAAGAGCAAATGCAACCGTTGTATTCAAATCACCCGTAGGAGCTCTCAGTCCTACAAGACCACAGAGACTTGAGAGCATTGAGTAAGCAAAAAGTGCACCAATGTAGGGGAGAAAGAACATATTGTGCTCGCCCATAGTTCCTTTAATAAGGTTTTGCAACATTATAAATATCTTTTCAACAAAGATTTGTTTCTTTGAGGGATTTCTTGCTGATAAATTCCTTCCGAGGAAAAAGCAGAGAACGGAAAGAATTACTACAACTATCCAACCGTTTACAACGGTTTCGGTAACAGGTATTCCGCCTAAAACCGGTATTTTAAAAAGTATTTTAGGACCGTTAACGTTCATATTTAAGCCTTCTCCCTCCTTCTTTCAATAATGGGGACAACTGTCGCGGCAATTCTCTGAAATACAATGGGAATTACGGCTGCCCAGAAGTATATAAATTGAACTTTTGCAGCAATGAAAAGCATTACTCCCAAAAGAAGTATTCGAGCAGTATATGTTGAAGACATATATGCTTTTGCCGCTTTTTCATCCTTTTCAACGGCTTTTTTTACACAGAAAGCCAGATAAAAGAAATTCAAGGATGTAAAAGCGCAACCGTACAGTACACCTATTAAAATGTCAAGTCTGAATCCCATAAAGACAGTAAAGAGAATGAATTCTATTACACCGAGAATGAATATAATTGCACTGACTTTTGCTGCCTCTTTATAAACAGAATTACTTTTCATTATCTTTCTCCTTTGGAGATATAAGTCCGCAAAATTTTATAAAAGACAAAACTGCACTTCCCAAACCAAGCAGTATGCCTATAATCATAACAAAGTTTCCTAAGTGGAATTTATCCTTAACCCACATAGCAATGAAAATCCACAACAGAAATGATATCGCAACACTCAGCCCCAACTGAGTTATCGAATTAAGTGCTTCAAAAATTTCTTTACGATTATTTTTCATGCTTTTATAACCACTCAACAGGTCGCATGCTTGTTATACCAAAGTGGTAGAGAATTGCATCTGCAATTCTTCTTGATGCGTTTCCGTCACCGTAGGGGTTAACAGCAACGCTCATTTTATGGTATTCGTTTTCATCGGTAAGAAGCTGTGATGTAAGAGAGTAGATAATATCTTCTTCCGTACCGGCAATCTTAACCGTTCCTGCTTCAGCAGCTTCAGGACGCTCTGTTTCGCCACGAAGGACTAAAACGGGCTTGCCAAGCGCAGGCGCTTCTTCCTGAAGTCCTCCGGAGTCGGTAAGAATAAGATATGCTTTATTCATAGCATTGTGAAGAACATCAACATCAAGAGGCTCAACAAGGTGAACCCTCGGAATATTTCCTAAAATTGCATTTGCTGTTTCTCTTACTGCAGGGTTAAGGTGAACGGGATAAATAACCTCAATATCGGGGAAATCCCTTACAATGCGGGCAACAGCTCTGCATATGTTTTCAAGTGGCGCACCAAGATTTTCTCTTCTGTGTGCTGTCATAAGAATTATACGCTTATTCATATCAATTCCCTCAAGAGGAGTTCCCTCAAAGGAAAAATCTTTCTTGATTGTTGTTTTGAATGCGTCTATAACAGTATTTCCCGTTACGAAAATACTATCAGGATTTACTCCCTCGTTTATAAGATTTGCACGGTTGTTTTTTGTAGGGGAGAAGTGCAAATCGGAAATAACACCGGTAAGACGGCGGTTCATTTCCTCAGGGAAAGGGAAGTATTTGTCATATGTTCTGAGACCTGCCTCTACATGACCGACCTTTATCTGGTTGTAGTATGCAGCTAAACTTCCTGCAAATGTTGTGGATGTATCTCCATGAACAAGAACAAGATCGGGCTTTTCCTGACGGAAAACCTCTTCAAGACCTGTTAGAGCCTTGGTTGTAATTCCAGCAAGAGTCTGCCTTTCTGTCATAATATTAAGGTCGAAATCAGGTGTTATCTTAAACAGATTAAGCACCATATCAAGCATTTCGCGATGCTGAGCAGTAACGCAAACCTTACAATCGATGGAAGGGCGTGACTTAAGCTCGTAAATAAGCGGAGCCATCTTAATGGCTTCCGGTCTTGTGCCGAAAACAGTAAATACTTTAATCATAATTTCCTCATTTCCTCCGTGTATTATTTATGTTCTTCTTTATCTGTAAGTGCTTCTATAATTTTTGGTGTAATCCACCAGAAAAGGATAAATCCCAACAGTACAGCAACGAATACCCACAAGGATACAGCGCCTGTTGCAATAAGACTTACTGCCACAATGCAAAGCACAAGACACAGAAGATATATAAGGGAAACTGCCTGCTTTTGAGAAAAACCGGCATCTATCAATCTGTGGTGAAGATGTCCTCTGTCAGGGGACATAATGGGCTGGTGATTTCTGAGTCTTCGTATAATTGCCGAAACAGTATCAAAAATAGGAAGTCCCAGTATCAACAAAGGAGCAGCAAGACTGATTACGGCATAACCTTTAAAAAGTCCCTGCACGGAAATTGTTGATAATATAAAACCTAAAAACAATGCACCGGTATCTCCCATAAAAAGTTTTGCGGGATTGAAATTGTAGGGAAGGAATCCAAAGCAAGCACCTGCAAGAGCACTTGTTACGAAAGCAACTTTTGGCTCACCTACAATCAGTGCTATACAAAGCAGAGTAAGTGCAGATATAGATGACACTCCGCAAGCCAGTCCGTCAAGACCGTCAAGGAGATTGGTAGCGTTTGTAATTCCTATAATCCATATAAGGGTAACGGGAATTGCAAACCATTCCAGCTGGAGGTATCCGGATTCTGCTATAAAAGCGGGAACCCTTATGGATTCTATCGTCACACCTGCAATGATAGGACAAAGGGCTGCCAATATTTGTACCGCAAGTTTGAGCTTGGCACTGAGGGCATATATATCATCAAATATACCTAAAATCACTATTATACAACTGCCTATGAGTATTCCGCCAAGTTCTTTATCAATATCAGAATAAATAATGGCGCTTATAATGAAACCGAAAAATATTGCCAACCCTCCAAGGCGGGCGGTAGGTTTCTTGTGCATTCTGCGATTATCCTTAGGAACATCAACCGCACCAACTTTAAAAGCAAGTTTTTTTACAAAAGGTGTAAGAATAAAAGTTATAATGAACGCCACTATGAAAGCAATCAAAATATTGTTATTATTCATAATGATATACCTCTCAGATAATAAATCCGACTTTCTTTTTTACTTTTGTAACGGTGCGACGAGCGATACCGAATGCCGCTTCCGCACCTTTTTTATATATACTTTCAAGATAATCCTTGTTTTTCATAAGGTCATCGTATTTTTCCTGAATGGGAAGAAGATGTTCCGCTACGGCTTCACCTACCGCAAGTTTGAAGTCGCCGTATCCCT
Source organism: Oscillospiraceae bacterium (assembly GCA_015068735.1). Lineage (GTDB taxonomy): Bacteria > Bacillota > Clostridia > UMGS1883 > UMGS1883 > UMGS1883. The sequence goes on along the minus strand of SVJW01000001.1, from coordinate 63,160 downwards.
TGCCCGAAAATTCGGCTACAGCTTCATCAACTGTTTTTCCTGTAACTGTGGAATAAATCGTGAGAAGATTGTTTACGCCATCCTTACCTTCGCGGTAGCAAACTTCGGCTTCGGAGTCGGTAACGGCTCTTTTAACCTTGCGGATAATATCCTCAGGCTTGTCAAGAAGGAAAATACAACCGTTGGGGTTGGGATCACTTTTTGACATCTTTGCCGTGGGAGTCTGCAGGCTCATAATCTTTGCCCCTGCATTCTTCGCAGGAATGTATGCATCCGGAACAACAAAAGTATCGCTGTAAAGTGTGTTGAAACGGTGTGCAATATCTCTTGCAAGTTCAAGGTGCTGCTTCTGGTCTGCACCTACAGGAACAAGGTCTGTCTGATAAAGAAGTATATCAGCCGCCATCAAAACAGGATATGTGTAAAGTCCTGCATTGATGTTTTCGGGGTGCTTCTGACTCTTATCCTTAAACTGAGTCATTCTGTTAAGTTCACCCATCTGTGTGAAACAGTTTAAAATCCAACTGAGCTCTGCGTGCTGAGGAACATGGCTCTGAATGAACATTATGTTTTTTTCGGCATCAAGACCGCATGCAATATACTGTGCAAGAAGCGAAAGTGTGTTTTTCCTGAGTTGAGCAGGTTCCTGCCTTACAGTTATTGCGTGCATATCTACAACGCTGAAAATACAACTGTATTCATCCTGAAGTGTAACCCAGTTTTTAAGTGCGCCAAGATAGTTTCCCAGAGTTACGGAGTCGCTGGATGGCTGTATACCTGAAAATATAACTTTTTTGTCATTAATCATAGTTCTACCTCTTAATTTTTCCGCATTTGGAAAAAATATTTAAAAAAACAAAATTCTGCATTTATTCTACCATATTTTGTTGCAATAGTAAAGGCTTTTTTGAAAATTCATACAACATTCACAAAATATACACAACAACAAAAAAAGCGCGGTTGCCGTATAGAGACAACCGCACTCTTCTATTTTATTTTTGTTTCTTTTCTGTGGTTAAAGCAAACTCTCCGCCCAGATACATTGCTACAAGTCCTAACAAAACAAGGATGGAAGTGTAGTAAACCAGCTCGGGAACAAATTCCTTATAGATAAAATCACAGATTGCAGCTCCGGTATTACCACCAATGATAAGTGCCACAACATAACCGAAGAAAGTAGCACCACCAAGGAAAAGACTCAGCATAATGCCGTACCCGAATACCATTTTAAGAATATCGGATATTTTTTTCAATGCTTTTTTCATAATGCACTACCTCCTTAAAGTCCTAAAATGGGAAGCCAGCCCATAAGACAGATAACCTGCATTATAAACTGTGCTGCAACCCACCAAAGGTTGTTTTTGAAAGTTTTGCCGAATTCAGCTTCCGAAAGTGTCATTCCGGCATACATACCAAGTCCCAGGGGAGGTGTAATACCGCACATAACACCGCAAATACAGGGAAGCATTGCAGCGGCAAGGAGAGGATTAACACCTGCTGATGCTAATGTTGAAATAAATGTAGAACCAAATATTACAACCAGCGAAGATCCGGGGATAACCATACCGAGGAAACAGGTTAACACGCAGATGAAGAGAACCATACCGAACTTAGAGAAGTTCATTGAAACTATGAACTGGCCGATTTCATCTGCTACATTCATATCATCAAACAATCCGCCTATCATATAACCGATAAGACATACGCCGATAGCAGGAGAAATTGTTTTTACACCGTTTGCAAACATTTTTGCTATTTTATGGGGAGTAATGTGCTGTTTTCTGCCTGTAATAATCCAAGCATACAAAGCGGAAATACCTGCTGTGAATAAAAGAACAGACTTAGAAAGAGCCTTAGCACCGGCTGCTCCTAATCTCTGGGTGAAAAATGTATCTGTAAACAGATAATCAAGAACAAAGGGAAGAAGAATAATAACAGGAAGGAAAAGCCCCTGCCAACCTTCTTTAAGAACTTTCTTAAGAGAAGGAAGTTCGTCTTTTGTCATAGGCTTTACTTTATAATATTTACAGAATCCCCAAACCATAAGGATTCTCTGAAGTATAAACCAAAGAGAAATCCCCCACAATACAACCCAGAACTGTCCTTGTGAAATGCTGGATTCACCGTATAATGCGGTGAATGCGCCCATTGCGGCAACAATATTGGAGGAGGGGGGGATCATATTTCCCATATAACTTGCATTACTTTCTATGTTTCCGGCAAGTTCACGGGGAAATCCTGACTTAATCATTGCTGGAATGGTCAGAGCACCTGTTGCCATTACGTTTCCGGGACCACTTCCTGAAAGAGCACCCATAAATGCCGAAGCAATAACGGATACATAACCTGCACCGCCGGTAACTCTTCCTAAAAGAGAAAGAATAATCGCAACACAGCTGTCGATAACTTTTGTCTTTGTCAAAATAATTGACATGGCAACAAATGCTACCATTGAATAGATGAGGCTTGTAGAAAGCGCACCTTCTATGTATGTTCCGATGCTGGTCCATTTTCCGGTAACCGCAATAAGAATAATGAAACTAACCAAGATTGCTTCGTACACGGGTCTTTTGCAAAGTGTGAATAAATAGATAACCGCGAATAGTAAGATGCCAAGATAAATAAATGCTGATGGCATATTAACCCTCCTTTGTTATTCTGAAAAAGTTATAACATTAATTCCGATATGATTATAATGTAGCACAAAATAACAGGTTTGTCAAGAAAAAAATAAGACTTGAATAATTGAGGACAAAGTAGTATACTTAGATAGCGAGGTGAAAACAATGAATTCACGGCAATTACAATATGCAATTATCCTTTCCGAAGTTTGTAATTTTTCTCAGGCGGCAGAGAAAGTCGGCATTTCCCAGCCTGCGTTTTCAAAGCATATAATAAGCCTTGAAAATGAGATAGGTATAAAACTTTTTGACCGTAGCTCAACTCCGCTTACTCTTACTCCTGCAGGAGAATTTTTTATAGAAAAGGCGCGGAGATTAGTTTTTGAAGAAGATGTTCTTTTAAAAACCATAGAAAAGTACAAATCCGGTGACAGAGGAAAACTTACCATCGGTGCAGTTCCTTTCCGCAGTTCCTATATGATGCCCGGCCTTATAAAAAAAGTTAAGGATAAATTCCCGGATTTGCAAGTTAACTTAGTTGAATATGGGCTTTCTGTTCTGAAAGAAGGGCTCCTTAACGGAGAATATGATTTTGCAATAATGAACCTTCCCGTAAATGAACCGGAATTTGAAACAATTCCACTTGAAGAGGACAAGCTTGTTCTTGCTGTTCCTGAAAAGTTAACAGTGCTTTTGGAAACAAAGGGTAAAAAAACTATTGACGATTTTGCTTCAGCAAAAAAACTTCCTTTTGTAACTGTAGGCAAAGAACAGGAAATGAGAAAACTTTTTGATTCTCTTTGCGTAAAATCAGGAATAAATCCCGAAATATACGCTACCGTTACAGGCGTTGCTACTGCATGGGAGGTTGCAAAAAACGGTGATGCGGCAACCATCATCCCCAAACAGTTTGTTGAGGCTAAAGGTGAGTGTGAGGGTATAGCTCTTTACGAAATTAAAAATACACCATACAAAAGACAACCTGCTGTTGTAATAAGAAAAGGTCAGTTTGTGTCGGAGTATGCAAAATTTGCGATAAATGAGTTGAAAAAACGGTAAAAGCAAAATGCTTTTACCGTTTTTAGTTCATATGTTAAGACTTGTCAGTTTTCAAATAATCTGTCAGAAAGCAATTTGTGGGAGGAATTGTCGCTGATCTTCTTCGCAGGCACACCGCCCCAAGTGGTATTAGGTTCAGTAATCGATTTTACCACAACAGCTCCGGCTCCTAAACAAACGCCGTCTGCTATCGCTACTCCTCCAACGATTTTAACACCGGGACCTATAAAAACATTGTTGCCTATGCGCGGTGCTTCGGATTTGCCTGACACACCTATATTGACGCAGGCATGTATTCTGCAGTTCTTTCCGATTTGGCTTTTTCCGTTTACAACTATCGTTCCGCGGTGGGCAACGGAAAGTCCTTTGTCAAATACATTGTAAGGCATGGAGAAACCGAGCTTTACGGAAAGGCGGTGATAACGGAATTTTACAAAAATGAATGGTAGGTTGTAGAGAATATTGCTTTTCCTTTTGAAAGAAAAATAGTCACATTTACGCATCAGCTTCTGAAAATTCCACAGTTCATCGCCGAAAAATTTACTGCGAACGGAGGATCTTTTGTTTGCCTTGGCATCTTGTAAAAGGAACTCTTTCAGTTCTTTTTTAGTTGTAATCATAAAATCATCCTTTTAAATATGGACTGCTACTTTATAATGATTTTATACTAAACCCCGAAAAAAGTCAAGATGCAGTATTATTGAAAGAATCTATGCTGATTTTTGTTGACTATTTCGAACAACCGTACTATAATATAATAGTAAAATTGCGGGTGGTTTGTGTAAATTTGCCTATATGAGAGGAAGAATTGTATGTATTCGCGTTTTTTTAAAAGAATGATTGACATTGTGCTGTCGTTTATTGGAATAGCCGTTTTAGCTGTTCCGATGGTTATCGTGGCTGTTATTATAAAAATTGATTCCCCCGGACCGGTTTTCTTCAAACAGAAAAGAGTCGGGTTACATAAAAAACATTTTAACATTCTGAAGTTTCGTTCAATGCCCACGAAGGTACCGAAAGATATGCCTACGCACATGTTTAAATCGGAAGATATGCTTAGTAAATGGCAGAAATTCATGAGAAAGACCTCCATTGATGAACTACCTCAGATGCTTAATATTTTGCGGGGGGATATGAGTATAATCGGTCCTCGTCCTGCACTCTGGAACCAGGATGACCTTATTAGCGAGCGTGATAAGTACGGTGCAAATGATGTGAAACCAGGACTTACCGGCCTTGCGCAGATAAGCGGAAGAGATGAACTTGAAATTGATGTGAAAGCACGTCTTGACGGTGAATATGTAAGTAAATTGTCTTTCTGGTTTGATTTGAAGATGTTTTTCGGCTCAATCTTCTATGTTCTCAAGCGCGACGGAGTGGTAGAGGGTGGAACAGGAACAAACTCCAAGGAAAAAGAAGAGGTTGAAGCAAAATGAAACGAATACTTATAACCGGCGCAAATAGTTACATAGGTACTTCTTTTGAAAATTACATAAAGAGATTTGACGGCTATAGCGTAGATACAGTAGATATGACAGACGACAGTTGGCGTGAGTATGAATTTTCAGAATATGATACTGTTTTACATGTTGCCGGGATTGCTCATATCAAGGAAACAGACAGTAACAAACATCTGTATTATGCTGTTAACAGAGACTTAGCCATTGAAACAGCACAGAAAGCGAAATTAAGCGGTGTGAAGCAGTTTGTTTTATTGAGCTCGATGAGCGTTTACGGTACAACAAGTGGCGCAATAACAAAAGGTACAGTTCCTTTGCCGAAAAGTAACTATGGAAAGTCCAAGCTGGAAGCGGACAACAGTATCTTTGATATGTGTGATGAAAGCTTTAAGGTGGCTATTTTGCGACCACCTATGGTATATGGAAAAGGCTCAAAAGGAAATTATTCTACTTTAGAGAAATTTGCAAAAAAAACGCCTGTTTTCCCTAAATATAACAACAAGCGCAGTATGATTTACATTGAAACTTTATGTTGCTTTATAAGGTTGGTTATAGAAAATGGTGAAAAAGGCTTTTTCCATCCTCAAAACGCAGCGTATGTGAATACAAGTGATATGGTTTATCAAATTGCCGCAATTAACAAAAAAAAGATTGTGTTCACAAAATTGTTTAACCCCTTTATAAGGATTTTGAGAAAACACAGAACGATTGAAAAAGTTTTCGGGGATTTGTATTACGAATATGATATGAGCGCATATAAAGAGGAATACGACATAATTCCTTTCAAGAAAACTATAGAAAAAACTAATGGGTGAGGAGAAAATATATGAATGAAGAATTAGTGTCGATTATAGTGCCTGCTTATAATTGTGCGGATTTTATAGCGGAAACCATAGAGTCTGTTATTAAGCAAAGTTATAAAAATTGGGAATTGATAATTGTAGATGATTGCTCCTCTGATGATACTGCAAAGGTAATTGAAGAGTATCTTTTGAAAGATGACAGAATTCATTATTTCAAAAACGAGAAAAATTTAGGCGCCGCAATGACCAGAAACAATGCAGTTAAACAAGCGAAAGGCAGATATATGGCTTTCCTTGACAGCGACGACCTTTGGCAAGAAGATAAATTGAAAAAGCAGATTGAGTTTATGACAAAAAACAATTATTCATTTACTTGTACTGCCTATGATAAAATAGATGAGAACGGAGCCTCTTTGAATCGCATTATTGAAGCAAGAGTTAAAACGGATTATCACGCTTTGTTGAAGAAAAACCCGGGAAATTCTACAGTAATATATGATGCTTCAGTATTGGGAAAACACTATATTCCTGACATAAAAAAGCGAAACGATTATGTAATGTGGCTGCAAATTATAAAAAAAGCGGGATATGTATATGGATTGCAGGAGGTACTGGGAAGTCATCGAGTTTACAGTGGTTCACTTTCTTCTAACAAAAAGAGCCTTTTGAAGTATCATTGGTTTGTATACAGAAAGATAGAGAAGCTGTCCTTTTTTTACAGTGCATATTTGATGGTATATTGGGTTTTGAGAACTGTGCTGAAATTTAAATAACGGACTAATTCGATATAATGAGAAAATCTCGTTGAAAATGGAGTTGCTTATGAAAAAAATTGCAGTTATTGGGCATTTTGGCTTTGGAAAAAATCTTCTTAACGGACAAACTATAAAAACAAAAGTATTAACCGAAGCTCTTAAAGAACAGCTTGGAACAGAAAATGTATCTTGCGTGGACACTCACGGAGGAGTGAAAACTCTTGTGAAAATTGTTGCGAGAATTTTTTCGGTCTTAAAAAAGCATGATGATATTATTATGCTTCCTGCGTACAATGGCGTGTTGATATTCACCCCACTGCTGAGCTTTTTCAATAAGTTTGCTAAGAAAAATCTTCACTATGTTGTGATAGGAGGATGGCTTCCGGAGTATCTTGATAAACATAAGTTTACCGGAAAACTTCTTAAAAAGAATTTCAAGGGTATATATGTAGAAACTACTGTTATGAAGGATGCACTGATTGAGCGTAATTTTGAAAATATCCGCATTCTCCCGAATTACAAGAGTGTTGACCCTGTTTCGGAATCAGAGCTTTCATTAGCGGATGGTTATCCTGTAAGGGCTTGCAGCTTTTCAAGAGTAACCGAGAAGAAAGGCGTATTGGATGCCATTAAGGTTGTAGCCGAAATCAATAATGAAATAGGAGAAACAGCAATAGTTCTTGATATATACGGAGCAATTGAGAATGGGTTTGAGGAAGAATTCAATTCTGCTGTAGAGAATTCTCCGGATTGCATCTGCTATAAAGGAACTGTAGACCACGATAAGACTGTGCAGGCATTAAAGGAATATGATCTGCAATTATTCCCCACAAAGTTTAAAACAGAGGGAATCCCCGGATCTGTTGTGGAGAGCTTCTTTGCAGGAACTCCGGTAGTTTCATCAAAATGGAACAGCTTTGCCGACGTGATTGACGATGGTGTTACGGGAATCGGATTTGAAATAGAAAACTACTACGATTTTAAAGATAAATTGCAAAAGCTTATCGGCAACCACGAACTTTTGAACTCAATGAAGAAAAACTGTTTGAAAAAAGCTGAAAGTTATAAACAAGAAAGTATCGAAACCTTGAAAAGATGCTTTATTGACTAAGGTAATGAGGTAACGGAAATGAAAAGATATATAAAAGTTTTCAAGCGTTGGTTTGGAATGCTTTTCGGAAAAAGTGTTTTTCATAAGACCCAGAGCAAAGGACTTTTTTGGAGCAAAGATACTATAAGAGGTTACTATAGTGATTTAAGGCATAAAGTAACAGATAACAATTCTTTGGATGAAAACGGTGTACCGGTAAATAAAACAAATGAAGGGAAAAAGGTTTACTTCCCGATTGTAATATTTCAATATGGATTGGGCTCCTACGATTTGTTTTTAGAGACCGGTGATGACATTTATAAAGAAAAATTTATGAATATTGTGAACTGGGCAATAGCTAATCAACAGGAAAATGGGGCATGGGATGCATTCGGCTGGTGTGATAAGGAACATCCTTTTTCTTCAATGGCGCAGGCGGAAGGAGCATCTCTTCTGTGCAGGGCATTCTCTGAAACAAAAGATAATAAATATCTTGACATTGCGAAGAAAGCTCTTGAATTTATGCTGATTCCGGTGGAACAAGGCGGAACGGCGTATTATGACGACAACGGAAACCTTTTATCTCTTGAGGAATTGAAAAAAATAAAAACAGTAATGAACGGTATGATTTTTTCTATATGGGGACTTTATGATTACTTACTGTGTGAAAAAGATTGCAATTTTGAGAATAAGCTTCATCAATCGGTTGACAGTTTGTCAAAAATGATACCGCAATTTGACAGAGGATACTGGAGCAACTATGATTTTGAAAAACGCATAGCAAGTCCTTTTTATCATTCTCTTCATATTGAGCAGTTAAAAGTTATGGAAGAGTTATTTTCCGATAAAAATTTTGGAAAATACAGAAAAGTATTTGAGAAATACAGTAATTCATGGATAAGTAGCAAAAGGGCTTTTATAGTTAAAGCAATGCAGAAGCTGCGAAGTATAAAAGATGATGCAGTAATAGTAGAATAAGTTCTAAATAATTAGATGGAGTAAAATGAAAAGGGTGTGACAATAATGCAGAAAGGGAAAGTTTCGGTAATTATCCCTACATATAAGGGCGATGATAATGTGGTAAGAGCGGTTGACAGTGCTCTTAACCAAACCTACAAAAATATTGAAATAATTGTTGTTGATGACAACGGAAAAGGCACGGAGGAGCAGCTTAAAACAGAGGCAGTTCTTAAAAAATATATTGATGAAGGCAAGATTTTGTATCTTGCTCACGAGCAGAATATTAACGGTTCTGCTGCAAGGAATACCGGTGCCCGTAATGCAACCGGAGAATATATAGCATTGCTGGATGATGATGATGAGTTCCTGCCTGAGAATATAGAGAACCATGTTAACTGCTTTAAGAATTTATCTGAGGAATATGGTATTACTCATTGTGCAATTAAGCGTTTTTACGATTACGGTCGTCAGGAAATAGTACCTCCGATGCACGAAGGGGATATCCTGTTTGAGTTTATGTGCGGAAAAGTGAAAATGGGTTCCAGTTGTATTATGGTGAGAAAAAGTGTATTTGATGAAGTAAACGGTTTTGATGAATCTTTCCGACGTCATCAGGATTGGGAATTTGCTGCGAGAATATTATCTAAATATAAGGCTGCCATAGTAAATGAGGTAGGGCTTAATAAATATCAGTTGCTTAGAAACAGTGCAAAAAATCCGGAGCAGTATGAAAAAAACAGGCTTTACTATTTGGAAAAAATGAAGTTTATAATAGATACCTTTGATAAAAAGGACAGAAACAAGATTTACAATGCTCATTATCAGCAGATTGCAATAGATTATTTCAAGGCAAAGAAATTCGGCAAGTGCTTCAAGTGGACTATCAAAACGACTAATCCGATAAAGTGCTGGGCTACAATAGTCAGAGACGCACTACGCTTTATTAAGCGAAGGTATTTGTAAGCTTATAGAAGGGATTTTATTAAATGAATGTTCAAGAGCAATACTCAAAAAAGGAATATTTAGCATCATTTATTGTGGCATATGTGGCGTCTCTAAAAGGCTTGAATCAGCTTTTGGGAACTATTCTGAATAAGTCGGATGGAATAATGGTAATGAATCTGGTGCTTTTGTTGCCATTGATTGCGTTGCATTTTTTTATATCGGATAAAGGGAGCAATTTGAATTTAAATAAAAAATCGTTGCTGTTTGTTTATTATATAGTCGGTATTATTGTTGTACATAAATATGCGCATAGGACCTCAAGTGTAACTTATGAAGAATTGATTGTTCTTGTCTTTATTCCCATATACCTTTCTTTTTATAAGATTGATGTTGAAAAAGTTCTTAGGTATGTAACTTATTTTTCTTTGTTGATACTTCCGTTTTCAGGAGCGTTTTTTCAAAGTCAAGCAACAAGAGAGTTTGAAACAATAGGTATGACAACCAGCTACAATACCCTTATATTTATAACTGCTGCGGCGCTTCATTTTTGCTATTACAAAAAAGACGCTAACATTGTATTATGGGGTGCATATGCCGTCAATATAATGTATCTGGCAAAAGTATTGACTCTCGGTAGCCGTGGGCCTTTTATTGCAATAGTTGTATTTTTCGTTCTTTTAATTCTTCATCAGTTTGATGAAAACGGGAAATTGGAAAGACATACATTTAAAAAAATGTTTGTAACTGTTGCTGTGGGTTTTTTGGTAATGTATGTAGTTAGTAATCTGGAGGAAGTGCTGAGGTCATTGGATGAATGGCTAAGGTCTATGGGGATAGAAGTCAGCTCAATCTCCAAAAGTATACACAAATTGGAGCAAGGTGACCTTTCCAATGGCCGTAGCGCAATTCTGGATTTCACCAAAGAGGGAATAAGAGAACATTATCTTGTTGGTAATGGTGTATCAACTATGTTACATAACAGTAATTATACGATGGCATACCCTCACAATATTTTCTATCAGTTGTGGTATGATTTGGGAGTTGTTGTCTCAATTCCACTGTTTTATTTGATTTTGAAGGCTGCGAAGAAAACATTATTTGACGCTTCGCTGGATAAAAATCATGCAGTTATACTGATGTTTATGTTCACTTTATCTATTCCCAGACTGTGTATGTCATCTCAATTGTGGGTAGATATACCGTTTTGGTTTTTAATAATGTATACAATTACTCCCAATGTCTATAAAGTCAATGAAGAAGACAAAGATGAGGAAAATTCTGAAGAGGAGCTTATAGGTTATGAAAAAAAACTCTTATAAAGCAAAATATGTTCATATAATTTTCCGTAATGAGGTAAAATTTGGAACTCGTGTAGTAAAGTTTATAAATGACATGAAGGAACATTTCGACTCCTCAGAGCATCTTTTTGTCACTCCTCATATGGTTGCTTATGAAGCGGTTAAAGAATATGATAATGTGATACTCGATGAAGAAGACACAAACCTTATAAATAAATATGCTCCAATGTGCCGTTGGGTTATATGCCATGGTCATTTTAAAGCGAGTGATATGTTTAAAATCAAAAACAAATATTTAGATAAGGTTATTTATCGCTTTTGGGGTGGTAATTTTGGATTTGGGTATAAAAAGGGTCAGATTATCCAAAACTTTATAAAACTTGTGCTGAATGCCGATCTCAGAAGGCGTTTTAATAAATTTGCCGCAATAGGGATTGCAAAAAATACGGATATTATCACGTTGAGCAGCAAACTGAAAAATGATCGTTTTTACCGTATGCCTTACACCGGTACTGAAAGTGAAAGCATCCTTGAAAAAGTACGGGATAAAGGTTATGTAAGCGATGGTATAGTCAATGTGGCGGTATATCACAGAGGAACCATTGAGGGGAATCATATAGAAATTCTTAAAAAACTCGAGCGTTTTGGCGATAGAATTCGCATATATGTCCCGCTTTCATACGGTGATAAGGATTATATAGAAAAGGTTAAAGCGTACATAAAAGAAAATTCAGCAGAGAATGTAATAATTGTGGACAAATTTATGGAATATGAGGATTATGTAACGCTGATGAATAAAATGGATATTGCTATATTTGACTGTGAAACCTCAACGGCTCTCGGCAATGTGGCGGTATATCTCTTCCTTAAAAAGAAAATGATTCTTAACCGTAACGGCGTTATAAAAAAAGCATTTGATGAAGAAAATATTCCTCACGGTTTTGTGGACGAACTTGATTTAATCAGCTTTGAAGAATTCACGAAAATGCCTGAATATCCCGAAGATGTGCATTATGATATGATGCCATTAGGAAAGAAAAGGTCCATAGAGGCATGGAAAAAGATATTGACGGATTTTAATTGACAGATGGTGTAATATGAATAGTAAAAAAGTATTAACTAATTTAATATGGCGTTTCCTTGAAAGAAGCGGTGCACAAATTGTAAACTTTGTCGTTACTATAATTCTGGCAAGGCTTTTAAGTCCTGAACATTATGGAACAATTGCTCTTGTAACTGTATTTATTACTATATTGCAAACATTTGTTGACAGCGGATTCGGAAATGCGCTTATTCAGAAAAAAGATGCTGATGATTTGGACTTTTCATCTGTATTTTATTTTAATATGGTGTCATGTTCTGTTCTTTACCTTGCTATGTTTTTTGCAGCACCGTTTATTGCAGATTTCTACGGGGTTGCTGAACTTACGGCAATTGTCCGTGTAATCAGCCTGAAACTTATAGTTTCCGGTGTGAAAAACGTGCAGCAGGCGTATGTGTCTAAGCATATGATGTTCAAAAACTTTTTTTATGCTACCTCAACAGGCACAGTTCTGGCAGCAATTGTAGGTATCGCAATGGCGTATATGGGTTACGGAGTATGGGCATTGGTTGCACAACAACTTATAAATCTGACTGTAGGAACAGCAGTTTTATGGTTTACGGTAAGCTGGCGTCCGAAATTGATATTTTCATTTAAACGACTTAAGGGGCTTATTTCTTACGGATGGAAACTTCTGGCGGTGTCCCTTATCAATACCATGTATAATGAAGGAAGACAGCTTGTAATAGGAAAGGTGTACACGGCAGCCGACCTTGCTGTTTACAATAAAGGCAGACAATTCCCGGATTTATTCGTTAACAATGTTAATACTTCAATTGACAGCGTTCTGTTTCCGGCTCTTTCCAATGAGCAGGATAACAAAGAAAATGTAAAGGCGATGACGCGCCGGGCAATAAGAATAAGCAGCTATATTCTTTCTCCGTTTATGGTAGGACTTGCATTGGTATCGGAACCGCTTACGGTATTTCTGCTTACGGAAAAATGGATTGAAAGTGCCCGGTTTATGGTTGTTTTCTGTATTGCATTTTTGTTCAGACCTTTAAATACGGCAAACTTAAACGCGATAAAGGCGATAGGTAGAAGCGATATTTTCCTTAAAATAGATATAATTAAAATTGTTGTAGGAATTATAGCTCTTATCATTGCTGTTCCTCATGGAACTTTTGCAATTGCAATCAGTTTCCTTGTATCTTCCGCAATAGGAGTATTCATAAATGTCAGCCCGAATAAGAAACTTCTCAATTACGGATACATAGAACAGATAAAAGATCTTCTTAATCCGATTATTCCTATACTTGCAATGATTATCACTACATACGCGGCAGGATGTCTTAGCCTTTCTCCGTTTCTTATGTTATGTGTGCAAGTGCCTGTAGGAATTATAACGTACATAGTGGTATCAGCTATTACAAAGAATGAATCTTTTCACTATTCGCTCTCTATGATAAAACGTTTTTTTAAGAAAAGAGGGAAAGATAAATGAAAAAGCTTATGATATTAGGTGGTGCAAGATATATACTTCCCGTAATTGAAAAAGCACACGAAATGGGAGTATATGTAATTACCTGTGATTACCTGCCAGACAATATTGCACACAAATATTCCGATGAATATATGAATATCAGCATAGTTGATAAAGATGCAGTCCTTGAGGGTGCAAAAAATGCAGGGATTGACGGCATTATGTCCTTTGCATGTGACCCCGGTGTTATAACAGCGGCATATGTTGCAGAAAAAATGGGACTTCCTTTTGCAGGAAGCTATGAGGCTGTCTCAATTTTGCAAAACAAGGATAAATTCCGTGCGTTTCTGGAAAAAAACGGATTTACAGTTCCTGCATCAGGCGGTTACAGAACCCTTGAGGAGGCACTTGGAGATCTTGAAAAGTTTACTTTCCCTGTGATTGTAAAGCCTGTTGATTCAGCAGGAAGCAAGGGAGTAAGCCGTGTTGATGATAAAAAAGATTTAGCTCCTTCCGTGGATTTTGCACTTAAATATTCAATAGACGGCAGATTTATCATAGAGGACTTCATAGAAAAGAAAGGTTTTTCATCAGATTCCGACAGCTTTACTGTTGATGGGAAGTTTAAGTTCCTTTCTTTCTCTGACCAGCGTTTTGATGAAAAGGCAGATAATCCCTACACCCCTGCGGCGTACAGTTGGCCTCCCACGATGGGTGAAAGCGAGCAGACAGAGCTTAGAAATGAACTTCAGCGTCTTGCGGATTTACTGCAACTTGGGACTTCCGTGTATAACATAGAAACAAGAGTAGGTACAAACGGAAAACCTTATATTATGGAACTTTCTCCCCGTGGAGGCGGAAACAGACTTTCGGAAATGCTCGGTTATGCAACGGGCGTTGACCTTATCGGAAACGCCATAAAAGGTGCTTTGGGAGAAGAAATTACCGACCTTGACCAGAATCCGTATAATGGCTATCTTGCCGAAATAATTTTGCATAGCGAAAAATGTGGTGCATTTGATTCTTTGTGGATTAGTGAAGAAATCAGGGCAAATGTCATTGAGGAAGACTTGTGGGTAAAAACCGGTGTTGAAGTGTGTGGATTTACAGGTGCAAATGAAGCGATAGGTACACTTGTGCTTCGTTTTGATACCCGTGAACAGATGGAAGAAGTTCTTAAAAATCAGGGTAATTATGTAAAGGTTGTTTTGAAGTAAGGTGATTGTATGCGGGAAATCGGCGGATATATAGAGCTTGATACATATAGTCTACCAATGCTACACGATGGTGCAGTAGCACTTAACTGTGGACGAAATGCTCTTGCATATCTTATTAAAGCTAAAAACATAAAAAAAATATATATTCCTGAATTTCTTTGTGATTCTGTAAGAAATGTTTGCAAGAGGGAAAATGTATCTGTGGAGTATTACTCTGTTGGAATGGATTTTCTTCCTTCAAACTTACCTGAAACAATTGACGGATGGCTTTATCTCGTGAACTATTACGGGCAGATTCAAAACAGTAAAATAAAAGAATTTGCAGAAAAATATAAAGATATAATAGTGGATAATGTTCAGGCATATTTTCAGATGCCGGTTGCAGGTGTTGATACCATTTATACCTGCCGAAAGTTCTTCGGTGTAGCAGATGGTGCGTTTCTGTATACAGATACTTTTCTTGAGGATTTGGAGCAGGATGATTCTCATAACCGTATGGATTTTCTTTTGGGGAGATTTGAACGAAGCGCGTCAGAATTTTATTCCGCATATGCAAAGAACAACGAATTATTTGAAACAGAACCGATAAAAAGGATGTCAAAACTGACAGATAATCTTCTGCACGCAATTGATTATGAAAATGTCAAAAAGCAGAGGGAAGAGAACTTCCGCATTTTACACAATGCTTTTGAAAATGTAAACAAACTCAATCTTACCGTGCCGGAGGGTGCTTTTATGTATCCGTTGTATATTGAAAACGGTGCAGAAATAAGAAGAGAGCTTCAAAAAATAAAAATTTATATTCCTATCTTGTGGGCAGATACCTTTGATGTCTGCGATGAAGATGACATTCAATGCCATATGGCGCAAAATATTTTGCCTCTTCCTTGCGATCAGAGATACGGCAAAGAAGAAATGGAGTATATGGTAGAAAAATTAAAAAATATATTGTAATCGAGAGGAAGAAAAATGTATAATTTGGACGGAAAAAAATTATTGGTTATGGACAGAACGGCTCTTGCAGCTTGTGCCGTAAAAAGAGCAAAAGAACTTGGAGTAAAGACTATTGTAGCTAATTTCTATCCTACAGAAGAGTCTCCATCTAAACAAATCGCTGATGAAACAGTTGATATCGATATTTCCAAAACAGATGAAATGCTTGCTCTTATTAAAGAAAGAGGAATAGATGGAATTTTTGTAGGATGGACAGATTCACATTTGCCTTTTTACGCAGATATATGTGAAAAGGCAGGTCTTCCTTGCTGCGGAACAAAAGAACAGTTTGACATTCTTTCCAATGATAAACGCAGATTCAAGGAAGTTGGTTTGAAGTACGGAGTTCCCACAATTCCCGAATATAAGCTTGATATTAATTTAAAAAGAGAAGATTTGGATAAAATCGAATATCCTGTTTTGGTAAAGCCTGCTGACGAAAGCGGTAGCCGCGGAATTAAACGCTGTGACAATGAAGAAGAGTTGGTTGAATATTACAAGGCTTTGTACGAACATTCCAAGAGTAAGAAAATTTTATGTGAAAAATATATGGGAGAATGTAAAGAAATCTTCCTTCACTATACAATTCAGGATGGGTATTGCAGTTTGTCCTCTACCTTCATGAAGCAGAAAGCCGTTACAGAAGGTTCTGTAGCTTCTTCAGCTATTCTGCACGTATTCCCCACATCCTACGTTGACTTGTACAGAAAAACAACCGAGCCCGCAGTAATTAAACTTATAGAAGGTTTGGGTATAAAGAACGGTATTGTTATGTTCCAGGGATTTATCGATGGCGACAAATTCTGCTTCTTTGAATCAGGTCTCAGAATGGGTGGAGAGCAGTTCTATGTGTTTGCTGCACCCTTGAACGGTATCAATGCTCTGGATATGATGATTGAATTTTCATTGACAGGCAAGATGACTTGCGGTGATGCAAAAACTCAGGACAATCCCAATTTCTCAAAAAGCTGTGTAAACTACTATATAACTTTGAAACCCGGTACAATAACCGAGATTAAAGGCCTTTCAGAAGTTGAGGCAATGCCTCAGGTATTACAAAATGCAACTTTCCATAAAATAGGCGATACCATTGCGAAAACAAATGCATTGGACAGAGTAATTTATCGTCTACATGTAATGGATGATACCAAGGAAAAACTTGCAGAAACATTGTGCAAAATCAGCCACACCCTTCAGGTTTTGGATGAAAACGGAAACGATATGCAAATAGAATGCCTCACTTATGAAAGAGCATATGAAATGCTTATCAATTCCTAAAAATCAAATTAATTTGAAAAGAGATTTTACCAATGACCAAAATCAATGTAACACGTTCGTCTATGCCCTCATATGAGGAGTATTGCGAGGCAATAAAACCTATATTTGAATCAAAATGGCTTACCAATATGGGTCCAATCCATAATGAGTTTATGGATAAAGTCGGCTCATATCTTGGCGTGGATAATGTATCACTTTTCACTAACGGACACCTTGCACTATGCATCGCAATCCGTGCATTAGGGCTTACAGGTGAGGTTATCACAACCCCATTCACCTTTGCGTCCACAACTCACGCAATAGTTGACTCGGGACTCACTCCTGTTTTTTGCGATGTAAATCCCGATACATATACTATTGATGCAGATAAAATTGAAGCACTTATTACCGATGAAACAAGTGCCATTATGCCTGTACACGTTTATGGAAATGTCTGTGATGTAGAAAAAATTGATACCATTGCGAAAAAATACAATCTCAAGGTTATCTATGATGCGGCACACGTTTTCGGTGTGAAGATCGGTGACAGAGGAATAGGCTCATTTGGTGATGTGAGTATGTTCAGCTTCCACGCAACTAAGGTTTTCAATACTATTGAGGGCGGTTGCCTTACATACAGTAACAAATCCCTTGAAAGTAAAATCTCTCCCCTTCGTAACTTCGGCATCACAAGCCCCGAAAGTGTTGATATGGTAGGCACAAATGCCAAAATGAACGAGTTTCAGGCGGCTATGGGACTTTGCAATCTTAAATATATTGATGAAAATATTGCTGAGAGAAAATTGGCAGAGAAAGCTTACCGTGCCCGACTTGAGAACATAGACGGAATTAAGCTTTCTCCCGTCCAGGAGGGCGTAACACAAAATCACGCATATTTCCCCGTTGTATTTGAAGGTTTTAAATATAATCGTGACGAAGTAGCACAGAAGCTTTCAGAAAATGGTGTTTTTGCAAGAAAGTATTTTTACCCCATAACCAATGAATTTTCCTGCTATAAAGGAAAGTACAGAGGGGAGACACCCGTAGCAAAGAAAATTTCTGAAAATGTATTGACACTTCCCATGTATGCAGGGCTTACAGAAGATGAAGTTAAAATGATTTGTGATATTATTTTGAAATAAGCAGAGAGAGGAGCTCTTGCATTGAAAAATAAGGATATTACTTTGACTAAAAGTATACAAAGAGAATCGGGATTAGAACTTTTTAGAATTATTACAATGCTTCTTATTGTTGCACATCACTATGTTGTGAATTCAGGACTATGGGGAGCAGAAGGTCCAATTATGAGTGCCCCTATGAACGGTAGAAGCCTTTTCCTTCTTTTGTTTGGAGCATGGGGGAAAACGGGCATAAATTGCTTTGTTCTTATTACGGGGTACTTTATGTGCAAATCTCAGATAACAGTGAAAAAATTTCTGAAATTTCTGCTTGAAGTGGAGTTTTACAAGATATTGTTCTATGTCATTTTCATTGCAACAGGTTACACAGAATTTTCGATTAGCGGATTTGCAAAAGTGCTTCTTCCGGTCTCTCAGATTAAATCAAACTTCATAGGATGTTATCTTCTGTTTTTCCTTTGTATCCCATTTTTAAACATACTTATAGAAAATATGTCAGAAAAGCAACATATTTATATTACATCTCTGTTGTGCTTTATATATGTGGTTTTTGGTACAGTTTTTGAAAGAAACATAAATATGAACTATGTTTCTTGGTTTGCGGTACTGTACCTGATAGCTTCTTATATTCGTCTGTATCCTAAAAGAATATTCGAGAAGAGGAAATTCTGGGGAATTACAGTAATATTGGTGATTGCTTTTTCCATGGCAAGTGTAATATTCTTTGCATGGCTTGGAAAACCAAGATTTGTACCATATTACCTTTTACAGGATTCTAATAAAGCCTTTGCAGTGCTCACTGCACTATCTGTATTTTTATATTTTAAGAATCTTAAATTCAGGAGTGTGTTTATAAACTCGATTGCGGCATCATGTTTCGGAGTACTTCTCATCCATGCAAACAGTGACGCTATGAGAAAGTGGCTTTGGTATGATATTCTTGATAATGCCGGAATGTTTAACTCTCAATGGTTAATAGTCCATGCGGTTACAAGTGTAATCGTGATATACGTAATATGCACAGTAATAGACTATTTTCGAATAAAATTTCTCGAGAAACCATTTTTCCGTTTTGCAGATAAATATATAGATGGAATTGTAAAAGCGTATAAAAAAATAGAACAAAAAGTATTTGAAAAATTTCAAATAACGGAGGATTAATTTAATGAAAGGTATAATCTTAGCAGGCGGCAAGGGAACACGCCTTTACCCCATGACAAAAACAGTGTCAAAACAGCTTCTCCCCATCTATGACAAACCCCTTATTTACTATCCGCTCTCTACACTTCTTTTGGCAGGGATAAGAGATATCCTTATTATCTCCACGCCCGAGGATACCCCAATGTATGAAAAGCTTCTCGGTACAGGAGAGCAAATTGGCGTAAATATTTCCTACAAAGTGCAGGAGACCCCCAGAGGTCTTGCAGATGCCTTTATCATTGGCGAAGAATTTATAGGAAATGACAGCGTCTGCCTCGTTCTGGGTGACAATGTCTTCTATGGACAGAACTTCACAAAAATTCTTCGTAGTGCAATGGAAAATAACACAGGTGCAACGATTTTCGGTTACCCCGTAAGCGATCCCAGAGCATTTGGCGTTGTTGAGTTCGACGAGGATTTCAATGTTGTCTCCATTGAGGAAAAGCCGGAAAATCCCAAGTCAAAATATGCAGTTCCGGGACTTTACTTCTATGACAACAGCGTAATTGAAATTGCAAAGAACGTAAAGCCCTCCGCACGCGGAGAAATTGAGATTACAGCAGTAAATAACGAATATCTTAAGAGAGGCACCCTTAAGGTTAGACTATTTAACCGTGGTATAGCATGGCTCGACACAGGCTCACCTGCAGGTATGCTTCAGGCAAGCCAGTTCGTACAAACTGTACAGAATGTTCAGGGAATGTATATTTCATGTATTGAGGAAATAGCTTACCGCCGCGGATTTATTACCAAAGAACAGCTTCAAAAAATCGGTGATGAGCTTAAGATGACAGACTACGGTAAATATATTCTTGAGATAGCAAAGGAGTAAAAGCTATGAAAATTCTTGTAACAGGCGGTGCCGGCTTTATCGGCAGTAACTTTATTTATTATATGCTTGAAAAGCATCCCGGCTACAAAGTAGTCTGCCTTGATGCGCTTACATATGCAGGAAATCTGGAGACACTTGAAGATGCAATGAAAAATCCTGATTTCAAGTTTGTAAAAGGCGATATCACAGACAGAGAAGCAGTGAGAAATCTTTTCAAGGAAGAAAAGTTTGACATTGTTGTGAACTTTGCGGCAGAAAGCCATGTTGACAGAAGTATTGAAGAGCCTGAAGTGTTTCTTAAAACAAATATTTTAGGTACTCAGGTGCTTATGGACGCTTCCCGTGAATATGAGGTTAAGCGTTACCATCAGGTTTCCACAGACGAAGTTTACGGCGATCTTCCTTTAGACCGTCCCGACCTTTTCTTTACAGAGGAAACACCCATCCACACTTCAAGTCCGTATTCTGCTTCGAAGGCCTCCGCGGACCTTCTTGTAATGGCTTACCACAGGACATACGGTTTCCCTGCAACAATTTCCCGTTGCTCAAATAACTACGGTCCGTATCATTTCCCTGAAAAACTTATTCCTCTTATGATTGCCAACGCTCTTGCAGATAAATCTCTCCCCGTATACGGTGAAGGACTTAATATCCGTGACTGGCTTTATGTTAAGGATCATTGCAGTGCAATTGACCTTATCATTCATAACGGCAGAGTGGGTGAAGTTTATAATATTGGTGGTCACAACGAAAAAGCGAATATTGATGTTGTAAAGACTATTCTTAAAGAACTTGGTAAGCCTGAAAGCCTTATCACATACGTTACAGACCGTAAGGGTCACGATATGCGCTATGCAATTGACCCGACAAAGATACATAACGAACTTGGATGGCTTCCCGAAACCAAGTTTGATGACGGTATTAAAATGACAATTAAGTGGTATCTTGATAACAAGCCCTGGTGGGAAAACATCATCAGCGGTGAATACAAGGATTACTACAAAAAAATGTACGACAATCGGTGATAATAATATGAAAAAAATTATCCTTATCGGTGGGGGAACTTTTTCCCCCGTTGTGATTGATTCAATAACTGAAAACGAGAAATATTCTGATTATGAAATACAGGGTATTCTGGACGATAACGGTATCAGCAGAATAAATTACGACTACCCTCACATGGGAAAAGTTGAGGATGCAGAAAAGTTTGCGGATGAAAATACATTCTTTGTTATTTCCATTGGCAGTCCTAAGGCTCGCAAGAAAATTGCAGAAGCGCATCCTACTCTTAATTACCTGACGGTAATTGACAAATCGGCAAATATCAGTAAAAGTGCAAAAATCGGCAAAGGAAGTATTATCCTTAAAGGTACAATAATAAACGCTTTTGCACAGCTTGGCGATCATGTTATTGTAAATTCCGGCGCAATAGTAGACCATCATTGTGTAATCGGAAATTACAGTCATATAGGTCATGGTGTAATTACCTGGGAGTGTGCAAAAATAGATGAAGCTCAGCACATTTTTCCCGGTACAGTTATCATGGGAGAAAAATTATAAGGAGTGGCAGTATGACAACTGCATTTGAAAATCTTTTGTATATTTACGGTGATGCAATTTGCGGAAGAAAAACTATACTCCCCGAGAATTGCGATCGTGAAGCAATTGCAAAAAAAGCAATCGAACAGAATATTCTTCCCCTTATATATTTCAATCTTTTCGGAGAAGAAACCAACAACAGGTATTATGCTCTTGTTATGCAGTCATTGGCGAATAACGAGCGGAGAATGTTTTTTCTCGGAAAACTTTCCAAAGAGCTTAATGAGGCAGGCATTGAACATTGCGTTTTAAAAGGGAGTTCTCTCGCAACTCTATACCCTATGCCGGAACTCAGAATTTCGGGAGATGTGGATATTTTAATAAATCCGTCCGACGAAAAAAAAGTAATGAAATTTATGGAAGACAGAAATTTTGTTGTAGCAGACAGAGAAGAAATTGCGCAGAATTTTACGGCAAAGCATCCCAAGGCAGGTCTTTTTGAAATCCATGTGAAGCTTTTTGACAGTGAGTTCGATAAATATGTGCTTAAAGGAAAGTTTAAGGTGAAGGAACCCTTTGACACGATGAAAACTCCGGACGGAACAAGCCTTAATATTTTAGGAAAAAACGATGGGCTGTACTTTGCCGCTTCCCATATGATAAAGCATTTTGTGAAGGACGGATTGGGCCTCAGACAGATTTCCGACTGGCTTTTATATGTGGAAAAATACCGCAAAGAAACAGATATGGACGGGTTCAATTCGGTAATTGAAGAATTGGAATTTAAAAAGTTTATGAATGCCATATATACCATTGGAAATAAATATTTTAAAATGAATTTTGAATGTGAAGAAGAAAACCCGGAAGATATTCTTTCCGATATGGACGACGGCGGATCATTTGGACACAATGACACTGACAGAAAGAAATATAAGGTAAAACTTCTTCATGGCCTCTACGGAAAAAGCGAAAGAGAACGAAGAAAAGGTGTTCTGAAAACGCTTTGGAGGATTGCATTTCCCTCAAAAAGAACACTTATACAAAAGGGATTTCTCAAGGAGAACAGCACTGCATTTATGGTCCCGGTAGGCTGGATTAAACGGTGGATGGATGTGCTGTTGAGAGGGAAACTTAAAAAAATCGGTTCCGTAACAGGAACAGCAGATGTAAATGATGAAAAACTTGAAAAACGCCGTGAAATATTAGGCGATTATAACTTTTACAAAAATAAAAGGAAAGAGAATGAAAAAGATGTATAAAGAAAAAGCGTTTTGCCCATACAGAGTATGCCCCCTCGGAGCACATATTGACCATCAGTTGGGAATAGTAAGCGGTTTTGCTATTGACAAAGGTATAGAGGTGGAGTACGAAAAAACTCAGGATGGAAGCATATTTCTCACGAGTGCCGAATTTAAAAAGCAGGTAGAATTTTCTGCAAATACCACCCCTGAACTTGAGGGAGATTGGGCGGATTATCTCCGCGGTGCATTGGTTTCACTCAAAAGGAAACATGACGTTTCTTACGGAATTAAGGCACACATAAAAGGAAGTCTTCCCATCGGGGGATTATCATCTTCGGCAGCGGTTATAATTGCATTTTTAAGTGCTCTTTGCCGTGCGAATAATATAAAAGTTTCCCGCTCAGAGCTTATTTCAATCGCTCATTGGGCGGAAAATGAGTATGTAGGTGTAAAGGTCGGCAAACTTGATCAGTCCTGCGAGGTTTATTCTAAGAAAGATCACCTTCTTTATCTGGATATTAAGGATGACAGTTACGAGCTTATTCCACAAAATCCCAATATGAAGCCATTTGAAATTGCAGTTATTTTCAGCGGTGTTGAAAGAACCCTTGTAGGAAGTAAATTTAATATGCGAGTGGACGAGCTTAAAAGTGCGGCTTATGCGATGAAAGCTTTTTCCGATATGGAGTACGGGAAATTTCAGGATACCTATCTTCGTGATGTTCCTCATGAAGTTTTTGCTGCATATAAAGACCGTCTTCCCGAAAACTGGAGAAAGCGCGCAACGCATTATTATACAGAAATGGAACGTGTTCAGAAAGGTGCGGAAGCTTGGAGAAAAGGCGATATCGAAGCCTTTGGAAGACTTTCCTTTGAAAGCGGAAACAGCAGTATAATAAATTATGAAACAGGCTCTGCAGAGCTTAAGAAACTTCATGAAATAATGATTGAAACAGAGGGCATTTACGGCGGAAGATTTAGTGGAGCAGGATTCAAGGGTTGCTGTATGGCAATAGTGAATCCCGAATATAAAGATAAAATAGAAGCAGAGATAACGAGAAAATATCTTAAAGAATTCCCCAACCTTGAAAAAGGTTTCAATATACATTTTTGCAAAACTGCAGACGGTGTAGAGTTATAAATAACAGAAAGGAATTAACAATATGAAAATAGCAGTTGCAGGTACAGGATATGTAGGGCTCTCAAATGCAATACTTCTTGCACAGCATAATGAGGTTTTTGCCGTTGACATTATTCCTGAAAAAGTAGAGTTGATAAATAACCGTAAATCTCCAATAGTTGATAAAGAAATTGAAGATTATCTTGCAGAAAAAGAACTTAATCTTACTGCAACTACAAACTGTGAAAAAGCATACGAAGACGCAGATTTTATAATTATATCAACTCCCACAAATTACGATCCTAAACTTAATTATTTTGATACGTCCAGTGTTGAAAACGTTATTGAAACAGTTCTTTCAATAAACCCCAATGCAATTATGGTTATAAAATCGACCGTTCCTGTAGGATATACCGAATTAGTAAGAGAAAAATATGATTGTAACAACATAATTTTTTCACCTGAGTTTTTAAGAGAGGGAAAAGCTCTTTATGATAATCTCTACCCATCCCGAATTATTGTGGGAGCACCTCTTGAAGATGAAGTACTTTCAGGGAAAGCGAAGCAGTTTGCATCTCTCTTGAAAGATGGTGCAATAAAAGAAGATATTCCCGTTCTCTTTACAAATCCCACTGAAGCCGAGGCGGTAAAACTTTTTGCAAATACATATCTTGCACTTAGAGTATCATTTTTTAATGAACTTGATACTTATGCAGAGGTAAGAGGTCTTAACACAAAGCAAATTATTGAGGGCGTAGGTCTTGACCCGAGAATAGGAAATCACTACAACAACCCATCCTTTGGCTACGGCGGATACTGCTTGCCCAAGGACACAAAGCAATTACTTGCAAATTTCAATGATGTTCCGAATAATATTATTCGTGCAATTGTTGATGCAAATACAACCCGAAAGGACTTTATTGCAGATCGTATTATTGAGAGAAGTCCAAATGTTGTGGGAATCTATCGCCTTACAATGAAGTCAAACTCGGATAACTTCCGCCAAAGCTCAATTCAGGGTGTTATGAAACGTATTAAGGCGAAAGGTATTGAGGTAGTGGTGTACGAACCCACTCTCAAAGAAGAAAGCTTCTTTAATTCAAGAGTTGTAAACGGTCTTGAAGAGTTTAAGAAAATTTCAGATGTTATTATTGCGAACAGATACAATGAAGAAATATCGGATGTTATGAATAAGGTTTATACCAGAGATTTATATTTTCGTGATTGATAGGAGAATAATAAAATGGCTGATTTTAAAAAATATAACGGAACAAAGAAAATACTGGTTACAGGTGCAGCAGGCTTTATCGGCTTCCACCTTTCCAAGAGAATATTGGAGGAGGGCGGTGAAGTAATTGGCTTTGATAACCTTAACGATTACTACGAGGTTTCCCTCAAGGAAGCTCGTCTTGATATCCTTAATAAGTACGAAAAATTTACTTTTATAAAGGGCAATCTTGCCGACCGTGATGCAGTTTGGAGCATTTTTGATACATACTGCCCCGATATTATTGTGAACTTAGCGGCACAGGCAGGGGTAAGGTATTCTATCGACAACCCCGGTTCATATATCGAAAGCAATATTATTGGTTTCTATAATATTTTGGAGGCTTGCCGTCATCACAAGATTGAGCATCTTATATATGCTTCAAGTTCTTCTGTTTACGGAAATCAGCAGAAAACACCTTTCTCAACGGATGATAACGTAGACCATCCTATAAGTCTTTATGCGGCAACAAAGAAATCAAACGAGCTTATGGCATTTACATACAGCCATCTTTATAAATTCCCCTCAACGGGACTTCGCTTCTTTACTGTATACGGCCCCTATGGCAGACCCGATATGGCATATTTCTCTTTCACAAAGAAGATTATGAAAGGCGAAACAATAAAGATTTTCAACAACGGTGATATGTACCGTGACTTTACATATGTTGATGATATTGTACAGGGTATTATGAATATGCTTCTCAATCCTCCCAAGGCTGATGAAAACGGAGACAGAGCAAAGGTTTACAATATCGGTAACAACAATCCCGAAAAACTTATGTACTTTATCGAAACTCTTGAAAAGGCAATTGGCAAAGTGGCAGAAAAGGAATATCTTCCTATGCAGCCCGGAGATGTTTACCAGACATATGCCGATGTCACAGAGCTTCAGAAAGATTTTGATTTCAAACCCTCCACTTCAATCGAGGACGGACTTAACCGCTTTGCAAAATGGTACTTTGAATATTACGGAGAAAATAAATGAGCCTTCTTATGCTTAACAATGTCTCAAAAAGTTTTGGTGAGCGTGTGCTTTTTGAGAATGTGTCATTTAACATTGAGAATAATACGAAAATGGGCTTTATCGGAACAAACGGCGTGGGTAAAACCACGCTGTTTCGCACCATTCTGGATGAGGAAGATTATACAGGAGATATCGTAAAATCTTCAGATCTCAGAATTGGCGTAATGGAGCAGACCCCACCATCTTCGGAAAGCCTTACGGCGTATGACTATACGCTGGAGGTTTTTTCTCGCTTTTTTGAAATAGAAAAAGAGATGGAGGTAATCCGTCTTACTCTTGAAAAAGGGGAGGGTGACACCACTCGCCTTATCAACCGACAGGAAGCCTTAAACACTGAATATATCCGTAATGACGGACTTACATTCCGTAACCGTACAAGAAGTATGCTTCTCGGATTGGGATTTTTGGAAAGTGAGCTTTATCTTCCTATGAACGCCCTCTCCGGCGGACAGAAAACTCGTCTTTCTCTTGCGAGAACACTTCTTTCGGAAGCAAACTTTATGCTTCTTGACGAGCCGACAAACCATCTCGACATTGAATCGGTAAGGTTTTTAGAGGACTTTCTCCGAAACTGTAACAAAGCGTTTATTGTAATCAGTCATGACCGTTATTTTCTTGACAAGGTTACAAATATGACAATTGAGCTTGAATCAAGAAAAGTTACCTGTTTTACAGGATCGTATTCCACCTACCTTGAAAAAAAGGAGCAGGTGAGAAAAGCAGCCGAGCGTAAATATGAAAATACAATGGCGGAAATAAAGCGTATCGAGGGTATTATTGAGCAGCAGAAACGTTGGAACAGGGAAAGAAATATCCGTACAGCGGAGCATAAACAGAAAAGCATTGACCGACTGGAGGAAACTCTTGAAAAACCCGAGGAAGATACATCAAAAATCAAGTTCCGCTTTGTCCCCGAAAGAAAAAGCGGTAACGACGTGCTGAAAGTTATGGGGCTTAGTAAATCATACGGGGATAAACATCTTTTCCATGATGTGAATTTTGAAATAAAAAGAGGGGAAAGGGTGTTTCTTTTAGGTCCTAACGGATGCGGAAAATCCACTCTGTATAAAATGATAAAGGGAACAGTTGAAACTCCGGAAAACAGCGTGCTTTTCGGCACAAATGTTGACTGTGCCTATTATGACCAGGACAGAAGTGACATACAGGGCGGAAAGGATGTGGAAAGTGAACTTTGGGATGTATATCCCAAAATGGACAGAACACAAATCAGAAGTGCCCTTGCGGCATTTTTGTTCCGCGGAGAAGATGTGTTTAAAATGACAGATACTCTCTCAGGCGGTGAAAAGGCACGAATTTCACTTCTTGAAATAATGCTTACAGGAGCAAATTTCCTGCTTCTTGACGAACCGACAAACCATCTTGATATCCGTTCAAAGGAAGCACTTGAAGATGCAATTGCAAATTTTGAGGGAACTGTTTTTATCATCAGCCATGACCGTTATCTTATAAATAAAATGGCAGACAAGATACTGGCTTTTGAAAATGGCACAGTAAACTCTTACAATATGAATTACGATGACTATGTAAATAAAATAGAGGCAAACCGTGTTTTGGATACCCCTAAGGAAGAAAAAACAAAAAAAGAGCCTAACGATTATCAAAAACAAAAGAAATTGCAAAGTGACCGTAGAAAACTTGAAGGCAGAATAAAACGTACAGAAGAAGCTATTGAGGTTTGCGAAGCGGAAATCGAAAAGCTTAACGAAGAGATAAACTCTGCAGGAAGTGACTATGAAAAAATAACAGAGTTAAGTGCACTTCTTTCCCAAAAAGAAAAGGAACAGGAAAATCTTATGCAGGAATGGGAAAATCTCAATATGGAGCTTGAAGAGTTATGAAAGTTTTTATAGATGCCGACGGTTGTCCCGTAGTAAATGAAACGGTTTCATTGTGCCGTGAATTTAGTAAAGAGTGCATAATAATATGCGATACTTCTCACCGAATAGAAAAAGACGGTGCACAGACAATAATAGTTGAAAAAGGTGCGGACAGTGCCGATTTCAAACTTGTTAACCTGCTTTCAAAAGGAGATATTGCCGTAACGCAGGACTACGCTCTTGCAGCAATGGGACTTTCCAGAGGTGCAAGAATTATAAATCAGAACGGGCTTGAATACAGCGATTCAAATATTGATTCGCTTCTGATGAGCCGTTTTATAGCAAAAAAAGTCAGAAATGCAGGCGGACGGCTTAAAGGCCCTGCAAAAAGAACAAAAGAGCAGACGGAAAGCTTTGTAAAAACACTTCGCAAAATACTGGAGGAAGCAGAATGAAAATAATAGCTGCAACAAAAAACAAAAATAAGCTCCGTGAATTTGGAGAGATTTTAAAAGGTTTTGAAATAATAAGTCAGGAGGAAGCAGGAGTAGATATTGACGTTGAAGAGACGGGCACTACTTTTGAAGAAAATTCCTATCTTAAAGCAAAAGCAATCTATGACATAACCGGAATTACCACTATTGCCGATGACAGTGGATTGTGCGTGGATGCATTGAACGGAGAGCCGGGCGTATATAGTGCCCGTTACGGTGGTGGAGGATACGACGATAAGGGGAGAGTGCAGCTTCTTCTTAAAAACATGAAGGATGTTCCCGACAATGAAAGAACAGCCCGTTTCGTATGCGTTATAACGCTGGTGGGAGACGAAGGTATAATAACCGCCCGTGGTGAATGCGAAGGCAGAATAGATTATGAGCCAAAGGGTGAAAACGGATTTGGTTATGATCCTGTCTTTTTCGTGGAACAATACGGAAAAACTATGGCAGAGGCTACTCCTGACGAAAAAAATGCTATCAGCCACAGAGGAAAAGCTCTTAAAATTTTTGCAGAAAAACTTAATAAAAAGGAATATAACTAACACAAGGTGCCGCGTGAACGACACCCTGTGAAAAATTATTAAAGGTTATTTAGTTGCAACCGCAGCCGCAGCCGTCGTTGTTGTTTCCGCAGATACAGTTGAGGATAACTACGATAACGATAATCCAGAGAATCCATTCGCAACCGTTGTTGTTATTATTACCAAAGCACATAAAAGTAGCTCCTTTCAAATTTGAAAAAATAATCTATATAAAGCAGGTAAGCCGTATTGACTGCCCTACAATAACAGATTATGAGCAATGACTTAAAATTGTTTCTTGAATTTGTGTTTATTTCTGAAAAAAAGAGAAATAATAGGCATATATTCCAAAAAAGAAAGGATTTTTATGATGAAAACATTAATTTGCTTAATGGTAGCAGCACTTATGGTATCCTTTACTGCTTGCGGAAAAAATGATGCCGATAATGGCAACGACACTTCCAATGGAGTAATCCAGGACGGCGACGGCATGATTGACGAAAGCGGCGAAGACAACCTTATGGATGATGCAGCAGACGGTGCGGATGATCTTATTGACGGTGCAACAGATGTTGTGGATGATGCAGCAGACGGAGTTGAAAATGCCGTTGATGATATGACAGACGGCAAAAAGAAAAGCAGATAAAGTGCAGGGGAGTTCCCCTGCGTTACATAGACGGGAAAGGAAACAGGGAATGAGAAAAACTGAAATTAAAAAGGGAATAAATCTTTATACAGTGTGCGACAAAAAATTCAAAGCGTTCAGAGCCTGCGTGCTTATACACCGTCCTCTTTCGAGAGACGAAGCCACATACAATACACTTACTGCCGCAGTTATGAGAATGCAGAGTAAAAATTTCCCCAACGCACAGAAGATTTCCGAAGAACTTGAAAACCTTTACGGCGGAGGCCTTATTGCCCGTGCCTCCAAATATGGGGAGAGACAGATTATAAAAATCGGCATCCAGTCAGTAAGCGATAATGCTCTGGGGAAGAAAGGTAATTTTGCCAGCAGTATGAAACTTCTTTCCGATATCGTTTTTAATGCAGGTACTGGAGAGGACTTCTGCGATGAGGTTGTTTTGCTTGAAAAAAAGAATATAAAAGATGCAATTCTTTCAATGAAAAACGATAAAAGATCATATAGCGTACAAAGATTACAGGAAGAAATGTGCAAAAACGAGCCCTACGGTGTAAATCCTATGGGTTATATTGAAGATCTTGAGAAAATTGATGCAGAAAAGCTTTATGCACATTACAAAAAAATACTTGAAGAAAGCCGAATTGATATTATTTTCAGTGGTAATTTTGAAGAACAGGCCGCAATTAAAACTGCAGAAGATTTTGCATCAAATCTTTCAGAAAGAGAAGTAAGTCATTGTTCGGAAATTATAATTTCGGAAGTATCTGAAGTTAAAAAAATAACAGATAAACTTGATGTTACACAGGGTAAGCTTTGCCTTGGATTCAGGAGTAAAGGCGGAATAATCCGTGAAAACTATCCTGCGGCAGTTGTGTACAACTGTATTTTTGGCGGAAGTGCGGTAAGTAAGCTTTTTAACAATGTCCGTGAAAAGTTGAGCCTTTGCTATTATGTAGGAAGCTCTCTTGACCGTCTTAAAGAACTTATGATTGTAAGAAGTGGCGTAGAGTTTGAAAACTTCAAAACTGCAGAAGATGAGATAATGCTTCAGCAAAGTTATATGGAAAAAGGCGATTTCACAGACGAAGAAATTGAATTTGCGAAAAAACACCTTATAACGGCATATGAATCCAATCTTGACAGCATTGCCGCAATGGAGGAATACTACACAATGCAGCTCCTTTTGGGAAGTGATATTTCAATCGAAGAAATGACTTCAAAAATTTCAGAAGTTACCCGTGAAGAAATTGTTTCCGCGGCAAAAAGCATGAAACTTGATACCGTTTATTATATGGAGGCAGAATAATGGAATTTACAAAAACTTACTACGAAACATTGGGAGAAACCGTGTACTCTGCCACACATAAAAGCGGACTTCAGATTATACTCATCAAAAAAAGCGGATTTAAAAAGAGCTATGCTACTTTCAGCACAAAATATGGCTCAATCAATACAGAATTTGTAGTTCCGGGCGAAAATGAAACCACAAAGGTTATTCCCGGAATTGCACATTTTCTGGAGCATAAGGTTTTTGAACAGCCTGACGGCAGTAATGCCTTCAACGACTTTTCAAAATATGGCGCAAATGCCAATGCCTTTACCAGTTTTGGTGTGACAAATTACCTTTTCAGTTGTACAGATTATTTCTATGAGAACCTTGAAATTCTTTTAGGGTTTGTGCAGACTCCCTACTTTACAGAGGAAAATGTGGAAAAGGAAAAAGGTATCATAGCACAGGAAATAAGAATGTATGAAGACGATGCAGAACAGACCTGTATGTACAATTGCCTTGAAGCAATGTATGAAAATCACCCTGTCAGAATAAACATTGCGGGCGGAGTGGATGACATTATGAAAACTACTCCCGAGCTTCTTTATAAGTGTTATAACACCTTCTATCATCCATCGAACATGGCGCTTATCTGCGTAGGTGATTTGGATGAAAACAAAATCTGGGACTGTGTGGAAAAATGTATTAAGAAAGACAGCCCCCACGGTGAAATAACCCAGGTTTTCCCGGAAGAATCTACCCGGGCATTCAAAAGAAATATTGAGGCGAGCTTTGATATTCCCATACCTATGTTTATGATTGGTTTCAAAGATCCCGAAACAGGCGGAACGGGAAAAGAAATGCTCAAGAGAGAGATTCTTACAAACTGTATTCTTCGTACACTTTTCGGAAAAAGTAGTGATTTTTACAAAAAACTTTATGACAAAGGTGTAATAAATAAAAGCTTTTCGGCTTTTTATGAGTATGAACAAAGCTGTGGTTATGCAGCCTTTTTCGGAGAATCCGAAAGTATTCCCGAAATAGAAAAAGAAATTTTCAAAACTGTTGAAGAGGCGAAGAAAAACGGCATCAACAAGGAAAACTTTGAACGGGCAAGAAAAGTTTATTTGGGAAACTTTATGGAAACACTTGACAATGTTGAAAGTTTCGGTAATGACTATATGTTTGCCTATCATAAGGGAATTGACCTCTTTGACTATGTGTCTGTATGTGAAAATATTTCGTTGGAAGATGCCATTGAAAGATTGAAGACCTTGTTCAAAGAAGAACAGTGTTCCACATCAACAGTACTTCCGAAAGAAAAAGAAGGGGATGCCTGAGCGCATCCCTCAGAAAGAAGGTATTGACTGATCATGAATAACATTTCGTTTCCCGGACTGGGAATTAGTGTGGACGTTAGTCCTGTGGCGGCAAAGCTTCCTTTTGTGGGAGAAGTTCACTGGTATGGCGTGATTATAGGTATCGGAATTTTACTTGCTTTTCTGTATTGCAGTTATTTTGCTAAAAAGGAAGGTATTTCTGCAGATACTCTTGCGGATCTGGTTATATATGCACTTCCTGTGGCAATAATATGTGCCCGTACATATTATGTTGTTTTTTCCTGGGATTATTACGGAAAGCATCTTGAGGATATTGTTAAGATCTGGAATGGCGGACTTGCCATATATGGGGGAATTATAGGTGCTGTTATAACAGGTGTTATTTTCTGCAAAATAAAAAAACTTGAAATTTTAAAAGTGTTCGATATCTGTTGCCTTGGACTTATGATAGGACAGATGATAGGCAGATGGGGTAATTTTGTGAATGCAGAGGCTTTTGGCGGATACTGTACAAATATTCTTCGTATGAGCATAAACGGAGCTGAACCTGTTCATCCTGCATTTTTGTATGAATCTTTATGGAATCTTACAGGACTTATAATTCTGTCTTTCCTTCATAAAAAACGTCCGTTTAACGGCTTTACGTTCTTCTCTTATATCTCCTGGTACGGAGTGGGAAGATTTATTATTGAAGGACTGAGAACCGATAGCCTCTATATAGGCAACATCCGCGTTTCACAACTTGTGGCATTGCTGTGTATTATCGGTGGTATTGCTGCACTCAGTTTTCTGTCTGAAAAAAGCATTAGTAAAAAAACAGGAAAATAAAGGTAATATTTCCTTTATCGTCACAATTTATAAATAATAACCTATTGACTTATTACGATTTTCAAGGTAAAATATAATTGTATATTGTGCAAAAAAAATATATATACGAAGGAGAGAAAAATATGAAAGGTTTCAAAAGATTATTCACTGTTCTTCTTGCAATCGCAATGATCCTTACAAGCATGGGTCTTGTGGCATTTGCAGAAGGTTCATTCAGTGATGTTGAAGACCCAAATGTTGATGCGGCTGTAAGCAAACTTGTTGCTTATGGTATCATCACAGGTTATGATGATGACGGTGACGGAGTTGCCGAATCATTCAAGCCCAACAACCAGATTACAAGAGCAGAATTTGCTGCTATTGTTACCCGTATGAAGGGCGTTGCAGACAGCCTTCCTCAGGATGCGGTTACAGGCTTTTCAGATCTTGACAATGATTCTTCACGTGCATGGGCACGTCCTTATGTAAAGGCAGCTGTTGGCCTCGGTATAATCAACGGTTTCCCGGACGGTACATTCAGAGCGGCAGAACCCGTAACATACGAGCAGGCAGTTAAGATGCTTATCTGTGCAATCGGTTATGAAACTATTGCTACAAGTGAGTATAACAAGGCATATGCAGTAAATCCTAATACAACCACATGGTCTACCGGTTATATTATGGCTGCGAATAAGCATGGTATCAGCAAAAATGCCATGACATCCTTAGTAACAGCACCTGCAAACAGAGGTACTGTAGCTATTCTTACAAGTAATGCTGTTGATGCTCCTGCTCTCAGAGAAGATGAAAACGGTAATCTTGTAAAAGATGAAGAAGGTTCTGAAACACCGGAAGGTAATATGACAACAATCACAGGTGTAGTTACAGAGACTTTCTATACAGGACTTGATTCCGATTACACAAATCTTAATGAAGATGAAATTGTTATTGATGCTACAGAAAGCAAGCACGATGGCGAATATACTATTTCAAGAAAACTTCTCGAAACACTTGAACTTGATAATCTTATCGGAAGAAAAATAACAGCTTATTATGATAATCTTGAAGCTGAGATTACTTCTTTAAAAGTGGAGAAAACATCTTCTACAATTATAAAAGAGCAGAACATTGTTTCAGCAAGCTCTTCTTCAATTAAAACGGAAGATGACAATGGTAGAAGAGATACAGAGAATATCAGCGGTGCAACATTTATCGTAAACGGTAAATATGTTGAAGAGTATGATTTCGACGATTTCAAAAACGGTACTGTTGAAATCTTTAGTTCGCTTGGAAAGAAAATTGTTGTTGTAAATAGCTATGACGTGTTCGTTGTAAACAGCTTTGACAAAAATAATGAAAAGGTTTTCATAAAGTATGCTAACTACGAAGGAAACAACTACTACCAGTTCCCTGTAAGAGCATCTGATAAACCTCAGATTTATGTAAAGGCTTCAGGCAGCAGTAGTTACAAACTTACTGCATATGAATCTCTTTCTCTTTCTCAGTATGATGTAATTAACTATCTTGAATCTCCCGCAGATGCATCGGGCGAACCTATTTGCAAGATGTATGTTACAAAGGGCTCCAAGTCAGGTAAGGTTACATCAGGTCTTGACAGCGAAAGACAGGTAGAACTTGACGATAAGGTAATGTATCTTACTCAGCAATATCGTGACTTTGAAGGTACTTCAAATGATAAAAAAGCTCCTTTCTCGCTTTCTGATTCCTACACATACTATGTAGATTACTGTGGACAGATTGCTGCTGTTAACTACAGTGAAGCCTCTTCCAATACTTCTTGGGCATACGGCTATATCGTATATACTGATACAAGACGTAATGAAATCGGTATCTTGGAGACTAACGGAAATATAAATTATTACGAACTTAAGGACTCCGTAAAGATTGACGGCAGCAAGAAAAAGCCTTCTGCTGTATTTGATATTCTTGGAGAAGCTGCACTTGAAATTAATGCAAATGCAATCGAAGACAGTACACTTACTGATAAAGACGGTTATGAACAGCCCATTAAGTATTCTGTTTCAGGCTATGCGTCTTCCGGACTCAGAACAATTGACGGAATCGATACAATCCTTGGTGATTATGATGAACCTGTAACAGGCGATAATTTCACCTACGACGGAAAACTTACAGGCTCACCCACAAGCACAACCACAACAAAAGTTACGGCAGACGGTGTAAGCTATAGTGTAAACAGCTCAACATTCGTGCTTTACGTTCCTAAGGACAGAACTGAAGAAAGCTCTTATGCAAAGATGAGTGCATCCACAGCATTTGCAGTCAGCGGTCCCCGCTATGTTGAAGTGTTCGGTGTAGACCCCACCTCCTCCAACAAACTTGCTAAGATGGTAATCGTTTATGGTACAAATCCCACTCTTAACTTCACAGGAAGCTCACCGTATCTCATTGTTACCGAAACAGGTGGTAGAGGAGATAATGCAACATTCACAGGTTATAAGAATGGTGCAGAAACAGAAACTACAGTAATTGTTTCCGAGGATAAGTTTACTACTGAAATCGGTGATTACAACCTTGTAGAAGTTGGCGACATTGAAGAAGGTGACGTCATCCGCTACATCACTGATAATAGCGGTGAGGCTGTTGCTATTGAGTTGTTCTATGATTGCAGCGAAGATGTAATGTATGATGAGGATGATGAATCAGACTTTATCAGGGTTGATAATACTTCTTCCAAGCTTATGGTAATCTTTGGTGAAATTATCAGCAAGGATACAACAGACAGCAATATCGAAATAGATGCTGATGGCGGAAAAACTCAGAAGTATGGTGCAAATACCAAGGTATTTAGGTTGACATCCAGCGGTGACGTTGAACTTTCTTCTATGGAAGAGGTTTATGATGGTACAGAGGGCATGGATGCAAGCAAGGTTCTTGTATTTGTAAAATCCACATCCTCTTCTGTAGCAGCTCAGATGATTTATATCATTGAAGAATAATCCCTATTCGTAAAACAAACTAAAATCTCTTTTGAAAACGGTGACAAAATGTCACCGTTTTCTTTTTATAAAATTACTATTTACCTGCAAACTATTTTGTGCTACAATAAAACTACCCGAAATCAAGAGGTGATAAAAATGGAAAGACGCGTTTCTAAACAAATAAATGTTGGTGGAGTGCTTATAGGCGGAAATGCACCCATAAGCGTACAGTCTATGTGCAATACAGATACACGCGATATATCTGCAACCGTTAATCAGATTAACGAACTGAAAGAAGCAGGTTGCGACATTGTGCGTCTTGCTGTTTTAGATATGGAAGCGGCAAAAGCTGTTGCAGAAATAAAAAAACAGGTGGAAATCCCTCTTGTTGCCGACATACATTTTGATTACCGACTTGCATTGGAGTGTGCAAAAGGCGGAGTTGATAAAATCCGTATAAACCCCGGAAACATCGGTTCTCCTGACCGTGTAAAGGCAGTCGCCGACGAATGCGGAAACCGTAATATCCCCATAAGAATAGGGGTTAACGGGGGATCTCTCGAAAAGGAAATTCTCGAAAAACACGGAGCACCTACCCCTGATGCGCTTTGCGAAAGTGCGCTTGGACACATAAAACTTCTGGAGGATTGCAAATTTTACGATATTGCTCTTTCCATCAAATCCAGTAACGTGTCTTCTACTGTGGAAGCTTACAGAAAAATTGCAAAAATGATAGATTATCCTCTGCATATTGGCGTAACCGAGGCAGGAACAGAATATGGCGGAGTTATAAAAAACAGTATCGGAATAGGAAGCTTGCTTCTTGACGGAATAGGTGATACTCTCCGTGTGTCACTTACTGCACCTCCCGTGAAAGAGGTTACGGCAGGCATTGAAATACTGAAATCGCTTGGGCTTCGCGACGGCGCGCGACTCGTAAGTTGTCCCACATGCGGACGTTGCCGGGTGAATATGATTCCCATTGCAGACGAGGTAAATAAAAGACTTGCGACAGTTAACAAGAACATTACCGTTGCAGTTATGGGCTGTGCGGTTAACGGCCCC
Organism: Oscillospiraceae bacterium; assembly: GCA_015068735.1. Lineage (GTDB taxonomy): Bacteria > Bacillota > Clostridia > UMGS1883 > UMGS1883 > UMGS1883. The sequence goes on along the minus strand of SVJW01000001.1, from coordinate 25,872 downwards.
GGAGAAGCAAGGGAAGCGGACATCGGTATAGCTTGCGGAAAAGGCGAAGCTCTGATGTTTAAATACGGTGAAATCTTAAGAAAAGTTCCCATAGAAAATGCGGCAGATGAACTGATGAAGGAAATAGAGGAATTATAATGGAAAATTATACTCTCAAAACGGCATTTCCCAACGTGCCTTGCGCAGAAACGTTGGAAAATGCAGAAGTTTTGAATATTAAAGCCGATATAAATAAGAGAAAAATATCTGCAGAGGTAATCTGTAACGACATTGCAGATTACAGCGATGTTGAAAAATTTGAGGAAGAAGTAAAGAAATTCTACGAATTGGTGGAGTTTGATTTAAATATACAATTCCACACCGACTCCTCCCGTGAAATAGAGTGTGTCAATTACTGTGTAGATGTTCTTGGCGAAAAGAATCCTTTATGGCGAGCTGTTCTTGACAGTTGCATTATCGAGGCAGACGATGAAACTGTGAAAATCAGCCTGAGACACGGAAATCTTGACCTTATGGAAGAAGAAGCAGTAGACCGCGAAATTGCTACGCTTTTGGAAAATAAATTCGGTTTAAAGAGAAAAATTGTATTTGACACCAATGAAATGACGGTTGATACAACCCTTGAACCCATTGCTGCGCCTAAGGCGGATTCAGGGCCTAAGAAGATAGTTTCTTTTGCAACAGAAGGCGCTTTGATAGGAAAACCGTTTACCCCCAATGACTTTACACCGATAAAGGAAATTGACAATTACGCCGGACAGTGTATGGTGTACGGTGACATTTTTGGTATAGACTGCAAAGAAATTCCCAAAATTAAAAAAACGATTGTTTCATTTTATATAACCGATTACACAGGATCGCTTACCTGTAAATGTTTTGTGCCCATTGCCGCAACAGACGAGGTAAAGGGAGTCCTCAAAAAAACAGGAACAGTTGCAGTTCGCGGAAAAGCGGAAATGGACAGCTTTTCTCACGAACTCACCGTTATGGCAAGGGATATCATACCATACTCAATGCCTAAAGAGACCGACGATGCAGAAGAAAAGAGAGTAGAGCTTCATGCTCATACTAAATCCTCCGCAATGGATGCCGTTGTCAGTGCCAAGGACCTTGTAAAACAGGCGATGAAATACGGTCACAAGGCGATTGCCATAACCGACCACGGTTGTGTGCAGGCGTTTCCGGAAGCATTTCATACGGCAGACGAAACCATAAAAATTCTCTACGGTTGCGAGGGTTATCTTATCGAAGCAGGTGCTCCCCTTGTAAGAGAAACCAAAAGATACCATATAATTATTTTTGCACAGAACCTTGTAGGACTCAAGAATCTTTACAAGCTTATAAGTGCGTCGAATCTTCAGTATTTCCACAGAAGACCTCTTATCCCCAGAGATGTGCTTGATGCTCACAGAGAAGGACTTATCTTGGGCTCTGCCTGCGAAGCCGGTGAACTTTTCCGTGCAATCCTTTTCGGAGAAAACGAGGAAACTGTTGAAAAAATCGCTTCCTATTACGACTATCTTGAGGTTCAGCCTATAGGAAACAACGACTACCTTGTACGCAACGGTACGGTAGCGGACAGGGAAGGACTTTGCGAACTTAACAGGAAAATAATTGCTCTCGGAGAAAAGATGGGAAAACCCGTTGTAGCAACGGGTGACGTGCATTTCCTCCGTAAGCGTGATGAGGTGTTCAGAAGAATTCTTCAGGCAGGGCAGGGTTATGACGATGCCGATATGCAGGCTCCGTTATATTTCCGAACAACACAGGAAATGCTGGATGAATTCAGTTATCTGCCCCCTGAAAAAGCGTATGAAATAGTAGTAACTAACACCAATAAAATTGCCGATATGATCGAAAACATCCGCCCCGTACCAAAAGGAAACTTCCCTCCGAAAATTGACGGAAGTGCGGAGGATATTGAACGAATTGCTCGTGAAACGGCGGAAAATCTCTACGGAAATCCTCTTCCGAAAGAGGTTGAAGAACGCCTTCAGCGAGAGCTTAAAAGTGTTATCGGCAACGGTTATGCCGATCTTTACAACATTGCAAGACTGCTTGTAAAACACTCCCGTGAAGAGGGCTATGTAGTAGGCTCCCGTGGTAGTGTAGGCTCGTCGTTTTTGGCTTATTGTGCCCAGATTACTGAGGTTAACAGCCTTCAGCCCCATTACCGTTGTCCTAACTGCAAAAACTCAGAATTCATATATGATGAGAGCTTCGACTCCGGCCACGATATGCCCGATAAAAAGTGTCCCGTTTGCGGAACAGATTATGTAAAGGACGGGCACAACATCCCCTTTGAAACATTCCTTGGTTTCAAGGGCGACAAGCAGCCGGATATTGACCTTAACTTCTCGGGCGAGAACCAGGCAAGTGCCCATAAATACACGGAAGAAATCTTTGGAGAGGGCTATGTTTTCCGCGCAGGAACGGTAAGTACCGTTGCTGAAAAAACAGCCTACGGATATGTGCGTAAATATTTTGAATCCAAAGGAATAAATGTACATAATGCTGAGGTTGAACGACTGAAACAGGGTGTAATGAACGTAAAAACCACTACGGGACAGCACCCGGGCGGCGTTATTGTTCTTCCGAAAGGGCATGATATTCATGAATTTACTCCCATTCAGCATCCTGCGGAGAAAGCAGAAAGCGGTATTATAACTACACACTTCGATTATCACAGTATCGACGAAAACCTGTTAAAACTGGACATTCTCGGTCACGATGACCCCACAATGATAAGAATGCTTCAGGACCTTACGGGAATTGACCCCACTCAGATACCTCTTGATGATAAAAAGGTAATGAGTCTCTTCCTTAATACAGAGGCGCTTGGTGTTACTCCTGAAGATATAGGAAGTGAAACGGGTACATTTGCCGTTCCTGAATTCGGTACAAAATTTGTCCGTCAGATGCTTGTGGATACAAAACCTACCTCAATGGGTGAACTTATCCGTATTTCGGGGCTTTCTCACGGTACTGATGTTTGGACAAACAATGCACAGCTTCTTGTTCAGAACGGAACGTGTACACTTCGTAACGCTATCTGTTGTCGTGACGATATTATGATTTATCTCATAAATCGTGAGCTTCCGCCCGAAAGAGCCTTTAAGATAATGGAACAGGTAAGAAAGGGTAAAAAACTTAAGCCCGAAGATGAAGCAGAAATGCGTGAACACAATGTTCCCGAGTGGTACATTGAGTCCTGTAATAAGATTCAGTATATGTTCCCACGCGCCCACGCTGCGGCATATGTTACCATGTCTCTCCGTGTTGCATATTTTAAGGTGCATTATCCCATTGCTTTTTATCAGTCGTATTATACCGTCCGTGCAGATACGTTCGACTATGAAACGATGGCTACAGGCAGAGAAAACCTGCTTGCGAAAATGCGTGACCTCAGTCAGATGGAAAACCCATCTGCCCGTGATAAGGCAACACTTACTATTATGGAAGTTGTAAACGAGATGTACGCCCGCGGAATAGAATTTATGCCCATTGATATTTATATGTCCCACCCGACAAAGTACCTTAATATAAACGGGAAAATTCTTCCTGCGCTTAACAGCGTTGCGGGACTTGGTGACCGTGCGGCACAGTCCATTGCCGATGCTCGTGAAAATGGAAAATTTTTCTCAATTGACGATTTTAAACAACGTACAAGTGTCAGCGAAACACATATAGAGCTTCTTAAAAGTTTCGGATGTTTTAAAGGCATTCCACAGAGTGCACAGGTTGATATGTTTGAAATACTGGGGAATATGTAACAAATAAGGCGCTTTCTTTCATACAATGATAATGGAAGGAGGTGCCTTGTTTTTTGAAAAAGAAAACTTGCAGACCGTGCGGGGCTTTTATCCTTGCATACATAGCCGGGATTTTTACGGCGCTGGTGCTTCCTGTCTGGATCCTTGCTGTGGTGGAAGGCATCCTGATAATAATTCTCGGCTGCACCTTGATACGTATGTAATTTTAAATCCGGGAGGTATAATCATGAAGGTTGTAATAATGAAACTTCCGAAATTTCTTTCAGGAATTACAAAAGCGGTATTCAGAATTAAATAAAATAAGCGGAGAAGATTTCTCCGCTTATTTTTTATATAAAAAATAAACAAAACAGTTGAAAAAATTCAAAAAAAGTTGTATAGTATAATTAGGAATAATAATATGCACTGAAGGGATGAGTGAAAATGAAAAAGAAATTGATTTCGTTGATACTTCTTCTTGTTGCCGGAGTTATGCTTTGTTCATGTTCTGAAGAAAACAAGATTTCCGTAAAAGAAGATGTTATCCGTATAAAAATAGATGAAGAATACGCTGTAAAGGTATATCAGACAAAGAACGAAAAGCTTGCCTGGTCATCTCTTGATTCGGAAATTGCATCTGTTGATGAAAAAGGCGTGGTGACTGCAAAAAGTAACGGAATTACCACCATTACGGCAAGGACAAACAACAAGCATGTTCATGTTGGCGTTATTGTAGATGGTAATGATGGGTATGTTGATTCTGACGGTAACTTTGTTCAGGTGTTTGACGGGGTTTCAGACATTACAGAAATTACAGTAGGTGTAAAAGGTGGCGGTAAAGAAGATATTACTATTAAAGTAGGCGACAAGTTTCAGCTTCGTGCATACACAACTCCCTCGGATTCGCAGGATCCCATCGTATGGAAAAGCGATGACAGCAGCATAGCCCGTGTAAGTGAGGACGGAGTGCTGGAAGCTATGGGTAAAGGAAAGACAACGATTACAGCTTATGCACCTAACGGTGTAAACGGAAAGCTTACTGTAAGATGTAAATAGGTTATAAATCTATATATTGTGCATATATAAAAAATGAAATACAAATTTAATAAATCAAAGAAAAATGCTATACAAAATGCACAGAAAACAATAAGTTTATTTGTAAAAAATTTAACGGTAAAAAATTGAAAAAAGACTTGAATTTTCATCGTTAAAGGAGTATAATTTTATTGTGTAAATACTATGGTAGGAATTTCTCCATCTATAGTGTAAAAAGTTGTAATTTAATTTAATTTAATTTAATTTAATATTTTTTAAGGAGGAAAACGACAATGAAAAAATTCATGAAGGCAATTGCTTTCGTAACAGTTATGTGTCTCGCTTTTTCTACTGTTGCTTTCGCTACAGGGGCAAATGATGACAACCACGATAAGATTATCGATGTAACTGTTACAAATGCAGGCAACGATCAGGTAGCTCTTGTAATCGTTGAAGAAGGTGCAGACCTTAGCAATCCCCTCTATGTTAACCAGACTGGTGCTGTAGGCGGAACTGCTACATTTGAAGCTGTTCTTACAAATGTTGATGTAGAAGCAGTTGATGTTTATGTAGGTTATGCTACATATGCTGAAGCTGGCAATACAGCTCCCTTGAAGGTTGATACAGTTGAGCTTGTAAAGCCCATCACAGAGGTTACTATCGCTAACGTTAGTACTAAGATTGTTGAGGGCGGAGAAGCAGAAGGCTTGAAAGCTCTGGAACAGACAGGTGCTGGTGTTGCTATCATATTTGATATAGTAGCTCCCGAAAACGTTTCTGCAACTAAGATGATCTGGGCAATCAGATATATTGGCGCAGACGCTAAAGAACATGTTAAGTATTCTCAGATATTCAATGTAAGCGGCTACGGTATCGGTACAGTACTTACTGAAGGCGTTGAACTTGGCCTTGCATTCCTTAACGGTTCTGAAGTTAACGAAATCAAACCCGTTGATATCACAGCTGTTGATGTAATCTTCTCTTTCTCTGATGGTGAAGAAGTTCTTACAAACGAAGCAGATGCAGCTAAAAAAGGTAACAAAGCTAACTAATAATTCAGGAGGTAATTAATGATGAAAAAGTACAACAAACCCGAAATCGTTACATTAGCTCTTGATATGGTTGATGTAATCGAAACAAGCGCTGAAGAACTTGCTGCTGCAGAACTTGCAACTCAGCTTGGTAGCAATGCAAAGATCACAACAATTGAAAAGCAGGTTACTGAGATGAACGACAACTGGTCTTGGTAATCAGTCTCGATTATATTGCTTAATTAAGCTAATGTACAAAAAAGAACGTGGAATTATCCGCGTTCTTTTTTTGTGTGAAAATTGAAGAAAGGAAACCTTTCGATAAGAAATATAAGTGTGTAGCTCAGACAAAACCACAAGAGAGAGAATAAAGGACATATCTGTCCCATAATATTAAGAAACCTGTCCGAGTAATTCCAGACATTTAGTTTTAAGACAATGTTTACCAGTATGCCGGTTAAAAGCTCTAACCCTGTTATTGTAGCCGAACAGAGAATAGCACGAAACCAAATAGCCCTCTCTTTGCATATTTCATTTATTAACCATATGGCTATTAAACAAAAGCCGCCCAGAATTCCCATGCTGGGATGAGTATAACCTCTCCATAAAAGCTCTATTATGGGATAACCTAACCCTCCAATAAGAAAAAGAAAATAACATTTTTTATACAGTAACATTTTTCCCACCTCAGTTTAAGGTAGTATTTCCTCAAACCGCATAAAAAATACGCTATGTATAAAACATAGCGTATTTGGGTTTTAACTTTATTATTCATAAATGGGGAACTTTTCACAAAGTTCAATTACTTCTTTTGTAATCTGCTCCTTGTTAGCTTCAAAGTCTGTCGCAACAAGCTTCATCCACTTAGCAATTTTCTTCATTTCTTCTTCTTTGAATCCTCTTGATGTAACTGCAGGAGCGCCTACGCGGATACCGCTCGTAACGAAGGGACTCTGCTTATCGTTGGGGATTGCGTTTTTATTTACTGTGATATGAACTTCGTCAAGACGGTGCTCCATTTCTTTACCTGTAATATCAAAGGGACAAAGGTCAATAAGCATAAGGTGGTTGTCTGTATCATCGGAGACAACATTGAATCCTTCAGCCTTAAGTGCTTCGCAAAGAACTTTTGCGTTCTTTACAATCTGTGCCTGATATTCCTTGAATTCATCGGTAAGAGCTTCACCGAAAGCAACTGCCTTAGCTGCAATAATATGCATCAAAGGACCGCCCTGTGTTCCGGGGAATACTGCCTTATCAATCTGCTTTGCATACTGTTCCTTACAAAGGATAAGACCGCCACGAGGTCCGCGAAGTGTCTTGTGGGTTGTTGTTGTAACAACATCAGCATAGGGAACAGGGCTGGGATGAAGACCTGCAGCAACAAGTCCAGCGATGTGCGCCATATCTACCATAAGAATAGCACCAACTTCATCAGCAACCTCTCTGAATTTAGCAAAGTCAATTGTTCTGGAATATGCACTTGCACCTGCAACAATAAGCTTGGGCTTGCACTCAAGAGCGATCTCTCTCATCTTATCATAGTCAATCATACCTGTTTCATCGTCAACACCGTAGGGAACAATGTTGAAATATTTACCGCTGATGTTAACGGGAGACCCGTGAGAAAGATGACCGCCGTGTGCAAGATTCATACCCATTACAGTATCGCCGGGCTGAAGAAATGCAAAGAATACTGCAAGGTTTGCATTAGCACCACTATGCGGCTGAACATTGGCATGCTCTGCACCGAAAAGCTTTTTAGCTCTTTCAATAGCGATTGTTTCAACTTCGTCAACGTGGATACATCCGCCGTAGTAACGCTTTCCGCTATAACCCTCGGCATACTTGTTTGTAAGAACTGTTCCTGCTGCAAGAAGTACAGCTTTAGAAACAATATTTTCTGATGCAATAAGCTCAATGTTGTGCTGCTGACGTGTAAGCTCTCTTCCGCAAGCGGCAGAAACTTCGCTGTCAAACTGAGAAAGTTCTTCGAAGAAATTCATAATCTATAACTCCTTTGTAAAAAAATATTCCTTTATTATATTATATAACTAAAACTAAATTATTTCAATAGGCATAACAAAAAAACTCTTCGGAAATTTCCCGAAGAGTTTTTTGAAAACTGAATTATCAGCTTGTCTTATTTAACCATTGAAGCAACTTCGTCAGCGAAGTTTTCTTCTTTCTTTTCAAGACCTTCGCCCTTTTCAAAACGAACAAAGTTTATAAGCTTAACTCCATTGGATTCAAGGTACTTACCAACCTTCTGGTCGTTGTCCTTAACGAATTCCTGCTGAAGAAGGCAGTTCTGTTCGTAGAACTTGTTGATCTTACCGATCATCATCTTCTCGATGATTGCATCAGGCTTGGAAGCGTTCTTAGGATCTTCCTTAATCTGAGCCATAAGGATACCCTTTTCCTTTTCAAGGTCTTCTGCGGGAACAGTTTCTGAAGAAAGGTAAAGAGGATTAATAGCTGCAATCTGCATAGCTGCATCTCTTGCTGCTTCATAAGCTGCTTCGTCTGCAAGGCTTCCTTCAGCTTCTACAAGAACACCGATTCTGCCACCACCATGTGTGTATGTGCAAACATTACCTGCGATTCTTGCAAATCTTCTAAGGTTCATGTTTTCACCAATCTTAGCAATAAGAGCTGTAAGAGCGTCACCAACTGTACCTTCAGCACCGAAGGGAAGAGCCTTAAGTGCGTCAACGTCCTGAGGATCATTTGCTGCAACGATTTCAGCTACCTTACCAACAAATGTCTGGAACTCATCATTCTTAGCAACAAAGTCTGTTTCAGAGTTAACTTCAACGAGTACGCCAACCTTCTTATCGTCGGAAACGTAAGCTTTTACGATACCTTCAGAAGCAATTCTGCCGGACTTCTTAGCTGCTGTAGCAAGTCCCTTTTCACGGAGAAAGTCAATAGCTTTTTCCATATCACCGTTTGTTTCGGAAAGAGCCTTTTTACAGTCCATCATTCCGCAACCGGTCTTTTCTCTTAATTCTTTAACGTCCTGAGCTGTGAAATTCATATTAATAACATTCCTTTCGTTATTATTCAAGTGTAATATCGATTTCTTCCTCTTCAGCAGGAGCTTCAGATGTACCCTCTCTGCCTTCGATAACTGCGTTAGCAATTGTAGAAACCACAAGCTTAACTGCACGGATAGCGTCGTCATTACCGGGAATTACGTAGTCAACATCTTCGGGATCGCAGTTTGTATCAACGATAGCAACGATTGGAATGTTGAGCTTCTTAGCTTCAGCAATAGCGATTCTTTCTTTTCTGGGGTCAACGATGAAGATTGCTGCGGGAGCCTTCTTCATTTCCTTGATACCGCCAAGGTACTTTTCGAGCTTTTCCATTTCGCCCTTAAGACCGATAACTTCCTTCTTGGGGAGAAGATCGAATGTGCCGTCTTCTTCCATCTTATGAAGCTGAGAAAGTCTTTCAATTCTCTTCTTGATTGTCTTGAAGTTTGTAAGCATACCGCCGAGCCATCTTGCATCAACGTAGTGCATACCTACACGGATAGCTTCTTCCTTGATTGTTTCCTGAGCCTGCTTCTTTGTACCAACAAAGAGAATTTCGCCGCCGTCTGCTGCTACAGAACGGATGAAATCGTAAGCTTCCTCAATCTTCTTAACTGTTTTCTGCAGGTCGATGATGTAGATACCGTTACGTTCTGTAAAGATATACTCCGCCATTTTGGGGTTCCATCTTCTTGTCTGATGACCGAAGTGAACACCTGCCTCCAAAAGCTGCTTCATAGCAATAACTGACATGTAAAACACCTCCATTTATTTAGTTTTTTACCACCGCGCCCATGTCACAAGCGATGCGGCAGCACCTCCACTACCGTCAATATGTACGCCAACTTTCCTTATTATATAGGAAAGCACATGGCGCCACTCAGGCAGTGTGCGTATTTTTGTGCCATACTATGATACCATAAAGAAATACGAAATGCAAGTATTTTTTACATAAATTTTAAGAAAAAATTACACAAAAGCTATTGACTTTTTGTGAAAAAGCGTGTATACTATAGAAGTTGTAAAGTGAAACAACTTTACAACAACACCAAAATTTGCCAAAAGGGGAGAAGTTGTATGGAAAAAAATCTTGTTTATACTGAATTACTTGATATTTACAAAGGACTTCTTACCGAAAAACAGGCGGAAGCTATGGAGTATTATTACGATAGCGATTATTCTCTCAGCGAAATTTCAGAACTTATGGATATTTCCCGTCAGGGTGTCCGTGACTTCATAAAAAGGGGCGAGGGTATAATTGATGAAATGGAATCCAAGCTTCGTTTGCTTGAAGTATTTCGTAGTGTGAACGAAATAGGTTCCCTTGCAGATGAACTTAAGAAAACAAACAAAAGACTCTCTAACAGCAAGGATATAAACTCCCTTGCGGATATGATATTAAATAAGGTAGAAACTATCGGAAACGGAGCAGAGTAATGGCATTTGAATCTTTAGGTGAAAAGCTTCAGGAAACCTTTAAAAAACTTAGAGGTCAGGGCGTCGTAACCGAAAAGGATGTAAAAAACGCCATGCGTGAAGTGCGTTTTGCATTGCTTGAGGCGGACGTTGGATATAAAGTAGTTAAAGAGTTTGAGAAGCGTGTTTTTGAAAAAGCAACCGGCAGTGAAGTACTTGAAAGCTTAACTCCCGGTCAGCAGATAATAAAGATAGTTCGTGACGAACTTACATGGCTTATGGGTGGTGCTCAGGCAAAGCTTGCGGTAAGTCCCAAAGCTCCTACGGTGTATATGCTTGTAGGTTTGCAGGGTGCAGGTAAAACAACTACTGCGGCAAAGCTTGGCGGTGTACTTAAAAAACAGGGCAAACGCCCCATGCTTGCAGGCTGTGACGTTCAGCGTCCTGCGGCTATAAAACAGCTCCAGGTAGTAGGCAGTCAGTTGGGCCTTGAAGTTTATGCGGACTTTGAAACAAAAGACCCCGTTAAAATAGCAATTGATGCGGTAAAAAATTGTGACACATCACGCTTTGATACCGTTATTATAGATACAGCAGGTCGTCTTCACGTGGATGAGGCGCTGATGGATGAACTTAAAAACATTAAATCAAGCGTACATCCTACAGAAATACTTCTTGTTGTGGACTCCATGACAGGTCAGGATGCGGTAAACGTTGCCGAAAGTTTTGATCAGCAGTTAGGTATTGACGGTATTATCCTCACCAAGCTTGACGGTGACACCCGTGGCGGTGCGGCGCTCAGCGTTCGTGCAACCACCGGTAAAAACATCAAGTTCGTAGGTATGGGAGAAAAACTTACCGACCTTGAACCTTTCTATCCTGACCGTATGGCATCGAGAATTCTCGGTATGGGTGATATGCTTTCCCTTATTGACAAGGCACAGGAAGCATTCGACGAGAAAAAGGCAATGGAGCTTGAGAAAAAACTTCGTGAACAGAAGTTTGACCTTAACGACTACCTTGACCAGCTTCGTCAGATGAAGAATATGGGCTCGCTCGAAAGCATCCTTAAAATGATTCCCGGTATGGGTGCAAAACTTAAGGGCGTAAAACTTGACGACAAGCAGTTCGTAAGAACTGAGGCGATTATTTGCTCAATGACGAAGAAGGAAAGAGAAAACCCCGAAATCCTCAACGGAAGCAGACGAAAAAGAATTGCAGAAGGTTGCGGACTTGGTGTGCAGGATGTAAACTTGTTCTTAAAACAGTTTGCAGAAATGCAGAAAATGATGAAAATGTTCTCCGATCCCAAGAAAATGAAGAGAATGAGATTTCCTTTCTAATTTTTAGGTTTTAATTTAATTTTTATATAAAATATTTTTATGAGGTGAAAAAAATGGCAGTAAAAATCAGACTTAGAAGAATGGGTGCGAAGAAGGCTCCTTACTATCGTGTAGTAGTTGCAGATTCTCGTTATCCCCGTGACGGTAGATTCATTGAGGAAGTAGGTACTTACAATCCTCTTACAGAACCTTCCGTATTCACAGTAGACGGCGACAAGGTTAAGCAGTGGATCGCTAACGGCGCACAGCCCACAGACACTGTAAAGAGCCTTCTCAAGAAGAACGGTATCATCGACTAATAGGAGATATATCATGAAAGAACTTCTTGAAGCAATCGTAAAACCTCTTGTTCAGTATCCCGATGAGGTTAACGTAACTTTTATTGAGCGTGAGGATTCCGATCTTCTTGAGCTCAGAGTAAATCCCTCTGATATGGGTAAAGTAATCGGCAGACAGGGAAGAATTGCGAAAGCGATCAGAACTGTTATCCGTGCAGCATCCGGCAGAGACGGTAAGAAAGTAATCGTTGACATCGTAGAAGACTGATTAAGAATGAAAACAACCCTTGGATTTCCAAGGGTTGTTTTTTCGTATTAGAAACTATTATATTTAACTGTTTCATCCATTGGTCTGAACTGACTGTGGAATTCGTGGGGAGTGGCATCAGGGGCAGGGTATCCCATAACAAGAAGAGCTACGGGAATGATATTTTCGGGAATGTTGAATTCCTCTCTCATAGCAAAGGGGTCGAAATGCATTACCCAGGTAGTTCCTACACCTATATCCTCTGCCGCAAGCATCATATGTGTGGTAACAATGCTTGCATCCACCATACCGCTTTGCTCTCCGTCATATTTTCTTCTTGTCCAGCACTCATCCTTGTTGTAGCAGATAAGCATTGCAGTCTTTGCACCGAAATGTGCACGGGTACATTTCTGAAGCTTTTCAATAGCTTCGGGAGTGTTCATTACAAGTATTCGCTGGGGTTGAGCATTGCAACCGGTGGGAGCAATATGTGACGCTTCCAGTATGCGGTCAATTTCCTCCTGCTTTACAGGCTCATCTGTAAATTTTCGTACCGAATAACGCTTTTTAATAAGTTCAAAGTATTCCATAACAGTACCATCCTTTAATATTTATATTTAGGTTGCATTTTTTTGATAAATATAATAACTGCAACAAATGAGAGCAGCTCTGCCAAAATAATTGAAAACCATATTCCGTCAAGTCCAAATAATAGCGGCAGAACTATAACTGCCAACACCTGAAAAAGGAGTGTTCTTAAAAATGAAATTATTGCAGAAACCAATCCGTCATTTAGAGCCGTAAAAAATGATGATCCAAATATATTAAATCCTGCCAGAAGGAATGAGAAACAGTAGATTATAAAACCGCGGACGGTCATCGAAAGTAAATTTTTATCATAGCCCACAAAGATTTCGGACAGCGGTTTTGCAAGCAGTACAGAAATTATAGTCATTGCTATTGAGAAAGCCCCGATAATTACTGTACTCATTTTAAGAAGCTTCTTTAATTCACTGTGATTCTGTGCCCCGAAATGAAAACTTATAACAGGAGCACTTCCAACACAATAGCCTATGAAAATAGAGATAAATATAAAGGCAACATACATAATGACACCATATGCCGCAATGCCATTTTCTCCTGCAAATTTCATCAACTGAAAATTGTAGAGAATGGTAACAAGCGACATAGAGATGTTGGTCATCATCTCACTGCTTCCGTTTGTGCAGGCTTTAAGAAGATCCCTAAAGTCAAAGGATGCTTTGCAAAGTCTGAGAGGTGCTTTTTTTGAAAAAACAAAATAGAGAAGAGGTATTGTGCCTCCTATAAGCTGGCTCATTGCCGTTGCAACAGCGGCACCTGCAAGCCCCCACTTGAAAACTGCTACAAAAAGAGCATCGAGAACGATATTTGTAACTCCTGCGGCAACCGTTATCCAAAGTCCTAACTGTGGCTTTTCCGCAACAATCATAAACGCCTGAAACTCATTCTGCAGAATAAATGCAAACATTGGAGGAAGAAGAATTCGTCCGTAAAGAACACAGTAGCGAAGCATTTCACCCTCAGCACCAAGAAGACGGGCAACAGGCTTTATAAAAATGAACCCTAAAAACGAAACGAAAATACCGAAAAACAGTGAAACGTAAATCAGCATTGAAAATGTTTTGTTTGCTTTTTCGCGACGCCCCTCGCCTAAATAGCGGGCAACCAAAGCACTTCCGCCTGTACCTATCATAAAACCTATGGCACCAATGATTAAAAATACCGGCATAATAAGGTTTATTGCGGCAAATGGCGTTTTTCCTGCAAAATTTGAAACAAATATACCGTCAACAACACCATAAATTGATGTAAAAATCATCATAATGATTGACGGGAAAGTGAATTTCAGCAGCTTTTTGTATGTAAAACTGTCTGACAACTGTATTTGCATAACTAATCACCATCAGTATTGTAGCATATAAAAGATAAAAAGGCAAGAGAACAGCTCTTGCCTTTTAAAATTAATTCTTACTGATTTCATCCGTAAATATGTCGGAAATTTCCCTGGCATATTCCATTGAAAGTGCATGGCTTATTACCTTTATTGCTGAATCTGTTTTTTGCGGGACCAATATAACCCAACCGTTATCAAAATTGATTTTTATTGCATCATCACTGCTATCTGCCGTAATGTTGTGACTTTCGCAGATCCTTCTGAGAAGTGCAGGCTGATTTTCTGCATTATAGCTGATGTTTGTGCTGAGAGTATGTGTGACAGGAATTTCCCTCAACAAACTTTCAAGAGTGATTTCTTTGCTGTGAATAAAGTCAAGAAGAAGTATAATTGTTCCAACAGCATCAAAACGGTATATAAACTGATGCAGAAACTGAATTTTATCGCTTTTTGAAAGCTCATTCATAAGATAGGGTGGGCTTATTTTTGTACGGTGCACACGGACGGAATATTTTTTTGCCATTTCTTCAATGCTTTGGGGTGCAGATTCCGGAATGAAAATTTCCGCATCGGGGAAGTTTTTCATTATTATAAGAGAGCTAAGCGCCGAGTAATCATATTCCGACAGTTTTTCTCCGGTGTTTTTTATTATTGTCAGAGTTTCACACTTGTAGTCTATGATAACCCCGAAACTGTAAAACCCGGATTTCAGTATATGATAGAATTCTTGATTTTCCTCATTTGTAAAAGTAAAATGACAACCTAAATCCTTTGCTGCACTTTGAAGCAAATCCCGCGCCCACGAATTGGGACAGCAAATAAGAAGCCTTTCGTTAATATCTTTCCCTGTGGTGGAATTTATAAGTTGTTTAAGATAATACAACTTGTACTCAAAAAGATATTCCGTTTCATGGATTTTTGCCGCTTTCTCCCTCTTTGCGTCTCCAGAATCCATCAGATTGCAGAGCTTTTTAAGGTCTTCATTTTCAATATCTGCACCGCATTTATTTATAATATCAAGACTTCCCTGAACATTTCCTTCGTATTTTCTTGTGCTCAGAGCTATTCCTCCGTCAAGGGAATAAAACCTGATTGCGCTTCTGGTAATTGGGAGAGGTTCTTCACCCATGTCGTATGGTTTTCCGCCTGCGGATTGAATCCCTGCTAAAAGAGCATTTTTTATCATTGAACCGGAGGGTGCACCATCCTCCGAAACTGCAATTTTCTTTCCTAAGAGGGCTACAATACTTCTTCCCAATGCCGCTGCAAACTCAGGAGTAATGTCACGGTTTATAATGCCGGTTGCACTTCCGTCCGAGAAAAGTGAGCGGGGAGAGGTGTTTTCCCATATGAGATTTTCGCAAACCGTACTTTCGCTTTCGATATATTTATCCGGCCATATATGCGAGGCATTTTTTATTGTACAATGCTTCCCGACCTTTGTGCCTGTACCTATAACACTACCCTCATACACAGCACTTTCAAAGCCGATTTCGCAATTTTTTCCGATTATAGCACCTCGTAAAGAGCATCCATCACCAATGGAAGTACCGTCCATAATAATGCTTCTTTTTATTCCTGCAAAACAGTCTGCATTTACATTTTTACCAATCTGGGTATAGGCTTCAATTCTTGCTCCTTTGGAAATAAAGCTTCCGCTTCCTATATATACGGGTGGTACAATAACGCTGCCCTGCATTACAGTTGCCCCCTCCTCTACCCATACACCGGGGGCTTTTTCATCACAGGGAAAAGGAAGATTTATTTTTTTATCAAAAAAGTCTCTTGAACACTTGTGATAACTTTCAAAATCGGAAATGTTCCGTATATAGCAAGGGACAGAAAGAGCAAGGACTTTCTCGCTTTTAATAAGAGACTCAGTAAGTTCAGGCAAAGTAGTACATTCGTTGGTCTGCGTTCTGCCGGGAACAATGGCAATTCCTGTGAAAACGCTTCCTGCAAGATGGACGGCATCAGGAAAACGAATGTACTTTGTAACAAAAGAGGAAGAGTCGGTATAAACTCTGCCAAACTCGTCATCTCCCTCAGGTTTTGTAATAAGGATGGGTGTACGGGTTTGTTCAAAAACACTGATGATTTCCGTTAAATTAAGGTCGGTTAACGTGCTGTCATTTATCAATACGGTATCATCGTCAAAAAAATCACACAGATTTTTAATTGGAGAAAAAGTGATTTTTACATTTTCAAGCTTTGCCTCCATAAAATGTTTTTCTATTTCCTCCGAAAGATAGTCGGAAGCAAATATGACTTCACTTATTCCGTGCCTTTTTAAAAGACGCAGCGTGTGTTCGGCAATGGGCCTGTTCATTATGGGAAGCATTGATTTGGGAACTGAACAGGTGATGGGTCTTAGACGAGTGCCCTCGTTGTTACAAAGAATTACTGCTTTCAAAATATAAACACTCCTTATTTTTCGGAAATTTGTAAACACAGTTCATTTTCATCAGTTACGCTCAAAAAAGCCACCTGACTGTAGTCGGTTATGTTGTATTTTTTTAGCTTTTTACGAAGCCATTTTTCGTCAAGTCCTGCACCTCGGAGGTTGTTTTTCCGTAACACTCCGTCGGAAATAATTGTGTGCGGAACGTGGGTTTGAGGTGGAGAAAGCTTCAGATCACGACATACAACTGGACGTTCTTCTTCCTTTGGAATAACTGACAGTTGTCCGTTCGTTTCAATAATGGCGCTATCAATCTGCGAAATGGAGCTGTACCCTGCAAGGCGAAGTTGCTCCATAATGTCGTCAATACATATCCTGAGGCCTTTAAGCCTTTCCATCAGAAGCTCACCGTCTTTTATTATCTGAACGGGCGAGCCGGTAATAATCTTTCTTGCAAGTTCGCTTTTTATAACAAGAACAGAAAAAAACAATTCAAGCAATACTAATGCAAAAATCGGCAAAATCCCGTGTAGCAGCGGCGTATCGGTTTTGTCTATGGGAATAGTTGCAAGCTCTGAAATCATCAGCGCAATGACAAACTCTGACGGCTGGAGTTCTCCAAGCTGACGTTTGCCCATTATCCTCATTGCCACAACTACGCAAATATAAAGAATGATTGTACGAATAAAAACAGTCATGCAATAATCTCCTTTAGGGATTATTATTTGTAAAACAAAAAAAGAAATTCCCAATTTGAGAATTTCTTTTTTTTATTTATCGAAGTCATTTAGCTTACATCAGTCATATCAATGTAGAGCTTTCCGTTTTCTGCAATAAATTCCTTTCTGCCCTGAAGATTGTCACCCAGAAGCAAATCGAAAGTAACCGCCATTTTTTCGGGATCTTCACTCGTTACCTTTATAAGTCGACGTGTTTCGGGATTCATTGTTGTCTGCCACATCATATCGGGCTGGTTTTCACCAAGACCTTTGCTTCGCTGGATGGAAACGCCTTTCTCGGGAAGCTGGGCAAGGATTTCTGCCTTTTCCTTTTCGTTATACGCAAAGTAAGAAACATCCTTATGTGTAATTTCAAACAGAGGAGATTCAGCGATAAATACCTTTCCCTCGTCAATCAGCGTAGGAACAAGGCGATAAAGCATTGTAAGAATCAGCGTACGGATCTGGAAACCGTCTACGTCGGCATCGGTACAGATGATAACCTTGTCCCAACGGAGATTGTTAATGTCGAATGCGTTCATATCCTTGTTATGCTTTGTCTGGATTTCGACACCGCAACCGAGCACTTTAAGAAGGTCGGTAATAATTTCGCTTTTGAAAATCTTTTCAAAATCTGCCTTAAGACAGTTAAGGATTTTACCTCTTACAGGGATGATTGCCTGAAATTCTGCATCACGACCAAGTTTGCAAGCACCGAGAGCAGAATCACCCTCTACTATATAAAGCTCACGCCTTGAAACATCCTTGCTTCGGCAGTCAACAAATTTCTGCACACGGTTTGTTACATCCATTGTACCGGTAAGTTTTTTCTTAATGCTTGCACGGGTTTTTTCTGCAGTTTCACGGCTACGCTTATTAAGAAGAACCTGATTTGCAATCTTTTCAGCCTCAGGACGGTTTTCGATGAAGAATATCTCCAAATTCTTGCGCAAAAATTCTGTCATCGCTTCCTGAATGAATTTGTTTGTGATACTTTTCTTAGTCTGGTTTTCGTAGCTTACAACTGTGGAGAAACAGTTTGTTACAAGAATGAGGCTGTCAGAAATATCATTGAACGTAATTTTTGACTCGTTCTTTGTGTATTTATTATTCTGCTTGATATAAGCATCAACGGCACTTACAAGAGCACTTCTTGCCGCCTTGTCGGGAGCACCGCCGTGTTCAAGATAACTGGAGTTATGGTAATATTCGATAAGCTGTACATCGTTTGAAAATGCAAATGCCGCACTCATCTTGACCTTATAATCCTTCATATCCTCACGGTCACGACCCATGCTTTCACCCTCACAGAATGCAGTGTTTGAAATACGTTTTTCGTTTTCGGGGCAAAGCTCGTTAATGTAGTCAACGATACCGTTGTCATAGCGGAATTCATACTTTTCGGTTTCACTTCCGTTGTGGTAGGTGAGCTTGAATGTAAGACCTGCATTTACAACCGCCTGACGCTTCAGGGACTCGATAAAGAAATCAACAGGAATGTTGATGTCGGTAAATACCTGAAGGTCGGGACGCCATTTGATGGTCGTTCCCGTGCTGCGGTATTTCTTTTCTTCCTTATATAATCCGCCTACATTTTCACCCTTTTCAAAATAAAGGGTATGTTCATAACCGTCACGGTTAACTGTAACATTCATATACTCGGCACTATACTGAGTAGCGCAGAGACCAAGACCGTTAAGACCGATTGCATAACCGTAGTTTCCGTCAGCTTCCTTGTCATACTTACCGCCGGCATAAAGCTCGCAGAATACAAGCTCCCAGTTATACTTTTCTTCCTTGGGATTCCAGTCAAGAGGGATTCCTCGACCGTAGTCTTTTATTTCAATAGACATATCGTTAAATCGGGTTACTTCGATAACTTTACCGTACCCCTCTTTCGCTTCGTCAATTGAGTTTGAAACTATTTCAAATACGCTGTGTTCACAGCCTTCAAGTCCGTCAGAACCGAAAATAACACCCGGTCTCTTACGGACACGGTCAGCACCCTTCAGCGCTGTGATACTTTCGTTGCCGTAGCTTTTTTTAGCCATTTGCACAATCCTCCGTTTAATTATTTCTGGACTTTTTTTACATCCCCTGTTGTATAATTGCTGCCTTAAGAGTATTTTTCATCAACATTGCAATTGTCATAGGACCGACACCACCGGGAACGGGTGTGATTGCACTTGCAACCTCACTTACTTCGTCATACTTAACGTCACCGCAAAGCTTGCCGTTTTCGTCACGGTTCATACCTACATCAATTACGATTGCGCCCTCTTTAACCATATCTGCAGTAATGAATTTTGCCTTACCAACTGCCGCAACCAAAATATCTGCACGGCGGCAAACTTCTTTAAGATTCTTTGTACGGCTGTGGCAAATGGTAACAGTTCCGTTTTCATGAAGAAGAAGCATTGCCTGAGGCTTACCAACGATGTTGCTTCTGCCCACAACTACGCACTCTTTTCCGCATACGTCAATGTTTGTAAGACGTATAAGCTCCATAACGCCTGCAGGTGTACAGGGAAGAAAATCAAAGTTGCCTATCATAATCTTACCCACATTTACGGGGTGGAATGCGTCAACATCCTTTTCGGGAAGAATTCTCAGAAGCACCTTTTCGCTGTCAATACCCTTAGGAAGAGGAAGCTGTACAAGTATACCGTTAATTTCTTTCTTGTTATTAAGAGTATCGATGAGCTGCAGGAGTTCTTCTTCGGTCGTCTCTTCGGGAAGGGCATATTCTTCAGAATAAAATCCGCACTCTTCACAAGCCTTTTTCTTATTATTTACATATACACGGCTTGCAGGGTCATTACCAACAATGATTACCGCAAGACCGGGGTTAATGCCTTTTTCCTTTAACGCTTCCGTTTCTTTTCTGAGGTCCTCTTTGATTTTTATTGAGAGTTCTTTTCCGTTTAAAATCTGTGCTGCCATTTATATTTCTCCTTTCAGGTTTTATCAGGCACTCAGGACCATATCCTATAAGGTCTGCTCTGCCTGCTTTTGTAAGTGCTTCCTGCACCAATTTATAATTTTCTTTTCTCGACGACTGCAAAAGTGCTCTTTGCATAGCTTTTTCATGCGGGTCGCGAGGAATATACACTTTTTTCATAGTTCTTGGGTCAAGACCCGTATAGAACATTGCCGTTGAAAGTGTTCCCGGAGTAGGGTAGAAGTCCTGCACCTGTTCGGGACGGATATTATTTCTCCTTAAATACACCGCAAGCTCTATTGCGTCCCGAAGTGTACTTCCCGGATGACTGGACATCAGGTAGGGAACAAGATATTGTTCTTTTCCGATTTCCTTGTTTATATCATAAAACTTCTTACAGAATTTTTCGTATTGTTTTACTCCCGGTTTCCCCATATAACGGAGTACGTTGTCGCTTATATGCTCGGGAGCAACCTTAAGCTGACCGCTTACGTGATGCTCGCACAGCTCTCTGAAAAATGTATCGTCCTTATCTGCAATAAGATAGTCATATCTGATACCGCTACGGATAAAGACCTTTTTAACTTTCGGAAGTGCCCTCAATTTGCGGAGAAGTTCAACATAATCCTTGTGGCTTACATCTGCATTGGGGCAAACTGACGGATACAAGCATTGCTTGTCACGGCAAGTACCGCTTTTAAGTTGCTTCTGACAGGACGGTGCGCGGAAATTTGCCGTAGGACCGCCAACGTCATGAATATATCCCTTGAAATCCTTGTCCCATATAAGCTTCTGCGCCTCGGCTAAAATGGATGCCTGACTTCTCGACTGCACAATTCTTCCCTGATGAAAAGTAAGTGCACAAAAACTGCAACTGCCAAAACAACCTCTCGAGGAAGTAATGGAAAACTTAACTTCTTCTAATGCGGGAACACCACCGTCTTTGTCGTAAATAGGATGCCATGCACGCATATAGTTAAGGGCATATACCTTGTCCATTTCCTTTTGTGAAAGAGGCATTGCCTGAGGCAACTGAACAAGATATTTGTCACCGTGTTGCTGGACAAGAGTTTTTCCTCTTATGGCGTCCTGTTCATAATACTGAGTAGCCGCGGCTCTTGCGTATGCTTCCTTATCCTCGCTCACCTTTTCAAAAGAGGGGAGGACAATGCTGTTTTTAGGAACTTTGTCCGAAATATAACAACTTCCGTGAAGATTGGTAATTCTATTTACCGGAATACCGTCACGGAGCTTTTCTGCAACGGCAAGAACTGTACGCTCTCCCATACCGAACAAAAGAAGGTCTGCACCACTGTCTACAAGAATGCTTCTTCTTACCTTGTCCTGCCAGTAATCATAGTGGGCAAAACGCCTGAGACTTGCTTCCGTACCACCGATAATGACAGGAATATTACCGAATGCGGCACGAGCCATATTTGAATATACAATAACGCATCTGTCAGGACGAAGACCTGCTTTCCCCCCGGGAGAGTACACATCTTCGCTCCTCTTTTTCTTGGATGCGGTATAGTGATTTACCATTGAATCTATAACTCCGCCGGAAATCAAAACTCCCAGCCTCGGCTCACCGTAAGAGGTGAGAGATGTGGGATTGTTCCTGTTTGGCTGGGGGCACATACAAACCCTGTAGCCGTGCGACTCAAGTAGTCTTGCAAGCAAACTTGCCCCGAAAGACGGGTGATCTACATACGCATCGCCACATATGAACAGAAAGTCGTAATAATCCCAACCGAGGTTATCCATTTCAGTTTTTGAGATAGGTAAAAAATCATTACTCATAGTTCTAATCCCTCAATATTACATTATAATATAATGAAGACTTTTTTTCAAGTTAAATTTTCTTATGCGGAATTGACATAGCAAAAAAATATCTGAAGGCTATTAAAAGGCACTATGGAAAACAAAATGTTACAAAAATATGAAATCTTATGTATATATCGACAATCTTTATATTTGTAAAAGACTGGAAAAATATGTAAAATATTTACTGGGAATTTACGGAAAAAGTGACTATGGTATTTTGTCGGAATATGTAGGATAATGATGCTATAAAAGAATAAGGAGAGAGCGAAATGAAAGATGCAATGTACATCAGGGAAACAGAAACAATAAGCGGATACGGTGACAGAATAGTTTTGTATTATTTTACAAACGAGAAGAGAATACTTACTTTAGAGGGCGAAATAATAAGATACGGAGTGGGTATTGCCATGTATACACAGCTTCCGGGCGAAAGGACAAAGCGTGAGAGAAAAGTCATGGAAGGGATTTTCCGCACAAAGGAGGAAGCGGAAGAATTTGTGGATGTGCTTTGCAGGGGATTGGTAACTCCCATTACATTGGAAGATATAGTAGCAGATAATGTGGTATAAAAATTTTTAAAAAAAGGCTTGCAATTGGATAAAGAGTGTGATATAGTTATCGGGTAAAAAAGCGGTCCTCTGCATTTCTTTCGTACGAACGCTTTATTTTAACCACGTTTTGTGGGAAAGAAAGGAGCGGTTTGAGTGGACGTTTTAAAGGCGATTACTCAGGAACAGATCAGAACAGACCTTCCCAAGCTTGAAATCGGTGACTATGTAAAGCTGTACGTAAAGGTTAAGGAAGGTGCAAAGGAAAGACTTCAGATGTTTGAGGGTACTGTTATTTCCAAGAAACATGGCGGTATTCAGGAAACATTTACTGTAAGACGTCTTTCATACGGTGTCGGTGTTGAAAGAACATTCCCTGTTAATTCACCCAGCCTTGATCATATCGAGGTTGTAAGACACGGTAAAGTTAAGCGTGCTAAACTGTACTATCTGCGTGACAGAGTTGGTAAGGCAGCAAAAGTTAAGGAAAGACTTTAATAGTCAACGGAAGGGAGTCTGTCACATGGCAGATTCCCTTTTTCATTCCTTTGAAAGGAGCAATAATATGAATAATGAAGAAAATAACAAGGAAAAAGAAATCTTGAATGAAAATATAGAAGAACTGAATCAAATTTCCGAAACAGAGGAAATTGTTGCAGAAGAAACCGAGGAGAAAACTTCCGAAAACTCGGCAAATTATCCCAAGAAAAAAAAGAAAAAATCTCCCGCAAGGGAACTTTTTGAATGGGTGCAGGCAATAGTTATTGCTGTAGTTGTAGCTTTTGTAGTCAAGACGTTTGTATTTGGTGTTGTACAGGTTGAGGGATCAAGTATGGAGCCTACACTTCAGACTAATGACAGAATGATTCTTTGGAAATTGGGATACGACCCGGAGCCCGGGGATATTGTGGTCTTTTCTAACACCATGACAAATGGCAATCCGTGGATTAAACGAGTTATTGCAACGGAAGGAGACCATGTCAGAATTGATTACAGCACAAATAAGGTTTATGTAAATGATAAGCTGCAATCCGAACCGTATATAAACGTTTGCTTGTGTAGTTCCTGCAGCGGAGACTCGATGAAGCCAAGAGGGGAGTTTAACGATATAGTAGTTCCCGAAGGTTGCATTTTCGCAATGGGAGATAACCGCAATCACAGTGAGGATTGCAGAAGTATCGGTCCTGTCAGTGAAAATGATATTATGGGCAAAGCGATACTTCGTTTCTGGCCGTTTAAGAATATAAAAACTTATTAAAAAGAGGAGGAAGATGGCGTGAATATACAGTGGTTTCCCGGTCATATGACCAAAACCAAGAGAATGATGGCTGAAAACATCCGTCTGTGTGACTGTGTGATAGAGCTTTGCGACGCAAGATGTCCGCAGAGTAGCCGTAATCCCATGCTTCCCTCAATTATAGGTAATAAAAAACTGTTGCTTGTTATAAACAAGAGCGACATTGCAGACCCCGTAGAAACACAGAAATGGATTGAACGATTCAAAAAGGACGGTGTGATGGCAATTGCCCTCAGTTGTAACGATTCCAAGGGTATTGCAAAGGTTTTCGATGCTGTAAAAGAGCTTCTCAAGGAAAAGACAGAACGTGACAAAGCAAGAGGATATGTAAATAAACCTGCCCGTATTATGGTCTGTGGAATTCCCAATGTGGGAAAAAGCTCTTTTATAAATAAGCTTTACGGAAAAAGTGCCGCAGTTACAGGCGACCGTCCCGGTGTAACCCGCGGTAAACAATGGATAACCCTTAAAAACGGTATGGAGCTTTTAGATACTCCCGGTATCTTATGGCCTAAGTTTGAGGATAAAGACATTGCACTCAAACTTGCATATACAGGTGCAATCAAGGACGATGTGTTGGATGTAGAAGAACTTTGTTCGCATCTTTGTGCTTTCCTTGCCGAAAAATACCCCGAAAGACTTATAGAGCGCTATAAGATAGAGCTTGAAGATGGACTTCAGGGATTTGAAATCCTTGAAAGAATCTGCAGAAAACGTGGATTCATCGTAAAGGGTGGCGAGGTAGACTATCTTCGCGGTGCTAACGTAATTCTTGATGAATTCAGGGGCGCAAAGCTCGGACGAATTACCATTGAATAGGTGAAACAAATGAAAGAAGCAGAACTTGAAAGACTCCAATCAATGTGGGAAATTGAACATATACTTTTTGAAAAAGGGTACAAAATCGTTGCAGGCGTTGACGAAGCCGGTAGAGGCCCTCTTGCTGACGAGGTTTATGCAGCGGCAGTAATTCTTCCTCGCGATATCCTCATTGAAGGACTTAACGATTCAAAGAAAATATCGGAGAAAAAGCGTGAAAAACTTTTCGACGAAATAAAAGAGGTAGCACTTGCATACGCCGTTGCAACTGCAAGTGTAGAGGAAATTGACGAGTTTAATATCCGCAATGCCACCTATATGGCGATGAACAGAGCAATAGAAGCCCTCAATATAAAACCCGACTATGTAATTGTAGACGGTGACTGTATAAAGGAATGTAACTACCCTCACGAATGTGTGGTAAAAGGCGATGCGAAAAGTCTCAGCATAGCGGCTGCATCAATTCTTGCTAAGGTTTCAAGGGATCGCCATATGCTCCAAATGGCTGAAAAATATCCTCAGTACGGCTTTGAAAAACATAAAGGTTACGGAACAAAAGTGCATATAGAAGCGTTGAAGGAGTTCGGTCCTTGTGAAATTCATAGAAAAACTTTTATCAAAAAATTCGTATAATGACAAAAAACAGACGGCAGTTTCCACGGGTAATTTAGGCGAGGAAGCTGCCGTTAAAGCACTTAAAAAACAAGGATATAAAATAATTGAGCGTAACTACAGAACAAAATTGGGTGAGATAGACGTCATTGCAAAAGATGGTGAATATACCTGCTTTGTGGAGGTCAGGCTTCGCAAAACCAACGATTTTGGTTCACCTGCCGATACGATTGACGAAAGTAAACAACAGAAAATAATAAAAACGGCACAGATGTACGCCGTAAAAAACGGTATCTACGACACACCAATGCGATTTGATGCTGTGCTGATAAATGCAAAAGTAAGGAACAATAAACTCGTAGACGAAAAGATAGAAATTATTAAAAATGCGTTTTGGTTATCGTAGTAATTTTTATCAAAAACTAAAAAAAACTTCGTTTTATTCTCACTGCGCAGTGGAGTGGTTGTGTACTTTTGGGAGCCAAAAGTACCAAAAACGCGGGGGTTCCGATTCCTGTATAGTATGATAACATAGTTTACAAATTGTCCGAGCACATAGTTTACAAATATGATACACTATAGGCATACAAAGGAGTTGATTGTATGCCGTGGAAGGACATTAGTAAAACTAT
>SVJW01000027.1 GCA_015068735.1 Oscillospiraceae bacterium | reverse complement strand
TCCCAGTCAACGGGTACCATAAAAGTGTTACGAACACCAAGATATATACAACCCTCCATAGGAGTCATTCTTGATATTTTTTCATTTCCGTATACATTGTTATACCTTCCCTCCGGATGTCCCCATAACCAGAATTTATCACGAAGCAACATTTTGGCTCCCCCCTAAAATAAACTTGAAATATTTTCGATTATACTGTAATATGTAATTACAAGTATATTATAATCTGTAAAGCCTTTTATTTTCAAGGTAATAACACGTACAAAATATGGAGTTTTGAGTATGCAGGTATCACGTAACCCATCGCTTTGCAAGCTGACAAACAGAATAAAACTGAATTTGCTGATTTTTGGAAACGCCACAGTAGACTCCGGTTGGCACGGAAAAGTTACTTCTCCCCCGTTCTCCAGACTATACTATATCACAAAAGGTGCATTTTCAATAATCGGAAACGACGGTGAAAAATATACACTATCTCCCTGCAAATGGCATCTTATACCATCAGGCTACTCATTCAGTTACGAATGTCAGGAGGAGATGAGTCATTTTTATTTTCACCTTAAGGTATGCGACCTTGACGGAACAGACCTGATGTCAGGTTGCAAAAAGCCAATGAATATTGAAACCTCGGACTTCGACTATACTTTTTTTAGTAGCAGTATTTCAGGCAGTGAATTTTATAAAGGAATAAAGCTTCGCAATGTTTTATGGGAAATCTTGCTGGAATTTATCCGCAAAGGAAATATCATCATCGAAGCCGAAGACTATTCTCCCTGCATACGAAATGCGCTTCTTTTTATAAAAAGCAATTTATCTATGCAGCTTACCGTTTCACAAATCGCAGAAAGTTGTTTTATTTCAAAAAGCACACTCACGAAGCATTTCAAAAAAGAACTGTCGGTATCGGTAAATGAATACATCTGCAATACGGTTCTTGCTGATGCCGAAATGCTTCTTTCTACAACCAATGTTTCTGTATCAGAAATAAGCAGCAGACTTGGTTTTTCCGATCAGTTTTATTTTTCAAGAAAATTCAAGGAAAAGTTCGGCATCTCTCCGAGAGAATACAGAAAAAACAAGTTGTTGTGAGATACGCGGGGAATTCTCTTATTTCTTTTCTTTAAGAACTATTTTCGCAAGCACCTGCTCATTCTCTACCCAAGCGTAGATGTATATATCATCGTCTGTATTATTTATAAAGCAAAAATCTTTTACGCCATAAACGACAGTAGCATCCATACCGTTGGGTGCATATGCTACACTTTCACTATGGTTGTGGTGTTCGGTAATTTCAAAACCGCCGGACATTGCCGCCATGTAAATCGTAGTACTTACCTGACATACTCCTCCCCCTATTCCGTAACTTTTCTCTCCATCTACCAAAACAGGAGCGGATTTATACCCGTTATTAGCGGTTTTTCTTCCTGTTATATTATTAAAACTGAATTCTTCCCCCGGAGAAAGCTTCATTCCACTTATTTTTTGACAAGCTACCATAATATTGTTAATACGATTTTCTCCGTTATCGATAATATTTGTTGCGGCGTTACATAGGGTTGTTTCTATAGTTATTTTCCTTTGAGGTATGTCAGGTGTTTGGTGTTTATTTCCTTTTTCATGTGCTGCAGTACATGAACATAATAATACAATCATAAATAGAATATATTTTTTCAAAAATAAAACCTCTTTTCCTACTTATTTTAAGCAGGAAAAGAGGTTTTAATAATTGTAAAATATTGTTATTTATTAGGGTTTTCTCTATAACTATTCAAAGATTTACCCACACGCATTTTTGAAAAATTATCCTTCATTTTTTTAAGATAATCTGCTGAAATAATAATTTTATCATCAGTCATACTAACGCCTTCATCGGCATCAATAGTTATCGGCAGTGGCATACTTTGCTCCGGAAGGAAGCCCATCTCATCATACATTATTTCACTTTTGCAGTTTTTACAGATAAGACCTGTGTTATCATTATTATTTTTAAATCCAGAACGTATTCCGTACATACTATAGCAACCTGTACAGTCATCAAACGCAAGTTTGTACTTCCCGTCAGACGATTTTACTGCAATAATATTTGTATCAAGCTCTTCTACAGGTATGAAAATAGCTTTTTTCTCTGAAATATCATTTTTATTAATAGTGATATCATCAATTTGTTTGTTGATTTGTACTTCCAACAAAATCACAACAATAATAAGAATAACAACAACAATTAACGCAAGCAAAATCTTAATTTGTCTGTTTTTATTAATTTCGTTTAACTTTTCTCTAACAGGATCCATCAGATCAGCTCCTTACCACAGACAGTATACACCACATCTGCTAATATATCAACCTAATTAACAAATTATTTAAAGTATTTTACAGCAGAGGTGAACATTCCCATTTCATAATTACCGAGAACGTTTTTATAGAGATTTGCACCAACACGCTCACTGTGTCCCATCTTACCGAGAACTCTTCCATCCGGTGATAAGATACCTTCAACTGCACAGATAGAGCCATTGGGGTTGTACTGGATGTCATAGGTGGGATTGCCTTCAAGATCAACATACTGTGTGATAACCTGACCGTTATCTGCAAGTTTCTTGATAAGTTCTTCGCTTGCAAGGAATCTACCTTCACCGTGAGAAATCGGCACAGAATAAATATCGCCAACATTTGTTTCCATAAGCCATGGCGACTTGTTGGAAGCTATCCTTGTATTGACAATCTTGGACTGATGGCGGGAAATTGTATTAAATGTAAGCGTTGGACTATTTTCATCTGCTTCAAGAATTTCACCGTAAGGCACAAGACCAAGCTTAATAAGTGCCTGAAAACCGTTACAGATACCTGCCATAAGACCGTCACGGTTCTTCAGAAGGTTCATTACAGCTTCGCTGATTTCCTTGTTTCTGAAGAATGCAGTTATAAGCTTACCGCTTCCGTCAGGCTCGTCACCGCCTGAGAAACCACCGGGGATAAATACCATCTGTGATTCGTTAACCTTCTTTGCAAATTCAGAAACAGATTCCGCAACGTTAGCCGAAGTAAGGTTATTGATCACGAAGATTTCAGCCTTTGCGCCCGCTTTTTCGAATGCCTTTGCACTGTCATATTCACAGTTTGTTCCCGGGAATACAGGAATAAGAACCTTAGGCTGAGCAACCTTGTTTGCAGAGGTAAATACAGTCTTATTTTCAAAGTTGAATACGGGAGCTTTCTTATCAGGGGTTTCGATATTACAACGGTAAATCTTCTCAAGCTTGTTTTCGTAAAGTTCACAAAGTTCATCAAGAGAAATTTTTTCACCTGCAAGAGAAATTGTTGCTTCCTCAGTAGTTTCACCAAGGAAAAGCGCGTCAGCAATATCTTCTGTTGATTCAAGGATAAAGGCACCGTAATTATAACTGAAAATTTCTTCCTTGGTTACATTTGCATCATATTTAAATCCGATACCATTACCCATAGCCATTTTAAGGATTGCTTCTGCTATACCGCCATAGGTGGGTGTGTAAGCGCTTAATACCTTACCATCGCGCATAAGCTTTGTTACGCGAGCAAATACGCTTTTGAGAGATTCAGCACAAGGAAGACTATTTTCGCAATATTCAGGCTTAATGATATAAACCTTGCTTCCTGCCTTTTTGAATTCAGGAGAAATAATTGAATCAACGCTATCCGTTGTAACTGCAAAGGAAACGAGTGTGGGCGGAACATCGATATTCTCAAAGCTACCGCTCATTGAGTCCTTACCACCGATAGATGCGATTTCAAAATCCTTCTGTGCTTTGTAAGCTCCAAGGAGTGCCGCCATAGGCTTACCCCAGCGAGCAGGATCGGTCTTTGGCTTTTCAAAGTATTCCTGGAATGTGAGGTATACTTCGTTGAATGAGCCACCGTGTGCAATAAGCTTACATACAGATTCAACTACAGCAAGATATGCACCGTGATAGGGGCTTTTTTCCATAATAAAGGGATTGTAACCCCAGCTCATAAGAGAGCAAGTTGTGCTGTCACCGTCAGGAGTGGAAATCTTATTAACCATTGCCTGAACAGGTGTGCGCTGATATTTACCGCCGAAGGGCATAAGTATACTTCCTGCACCAATTGTAGAGTCAAAACGTTCAGAAAGTCCGCGCTTAGAGCAAACATTAAGGTCTTCAGCAAGAGCCTTATAGTTATCTGTAAAGTTGCCTGTTACTTCCTTTGTAAAGCATTCTGCCTTTGCAGGTGCTATGTCGATGTGCTTTTCAGCACCATTTGAGTTTAGGAACTCTCTGGAAAGGTTTACAATCTGCTTTCCATTCCAGGTCATTGTAAGATAAGGATTAGCCTTTACAGTTGCAACAACTGTAGCTTCAAGATTTTCTTTCTTTGCAAGAGCACAGAATTTTTCAACATCCTTACTTTCAACAACAACGGCCATTCTTTCCTGAGATTCGCTGATTGCAAGCTCTGTACCGTCAAGACCATCGTACTTCTTGGGAACTGCATTAAGGTCAATTTCAAGTCCATCTGCAAGTTCACCGATAGCAACAGATACACCGCCTGCACCAAAGTCATTACAACGTTTGATAAGACGGGAAACTTCCTTGTTACGGAAAAGACGCTGAAGCTTTCTTTCCTCGGGAGCATTACCCTTCTGGACCTCTGCACCACAGTTTTCAAGGGATGAAAGGTTATGTGACTTGGAGGAACCTGTTGCTCCACCGCAACCGTCACGACCGGTTCTTCCACCAAGAAGAATTACGATATCGCCGTCCTCAGGACGCTCACGACGAACATTTTCCTCTGGAGCAGCAGCTATAACTGCACCAATCTCCATTCTCTTTGCAACGTAGCCATCGTGATATATTTCATCAACCTGACCGGTTGCAAGACCAATCTGGTTGCCGTATGAGCTGTAGCCGTTTGCTGCAGTAGTAACAATTTTTCTTTGAGGAAGCTTACCCTGAAGCGTTTCGGACACGGGAACGGTAGGATCTGCCGCACCTGTTACACGCATTGCTGCATAAACATAGCTTCTGCCAGAAAGCGGGTCACGGATTGCACCGCCGATACAGGTAGCCGCACCACCGAAAGGTTCAATTTCAGTAGGATGGTTATGTGTTTCATTCTTGAAAAGAAGCAGCCATTTCTCTTCTTTTCCGTCCTTCATAACATCGATTTTCACAGTACAAGCATTGATTTCCTCTGATTCATCGAGTTTGGGAAGCTTACCTGCCTTTTTGAGAACTCGTGTTGCAAGTGTTGCTATGTCCATAAGGTTTATAGGCTTTGTTCTGCCGAGTGCCTTACGGTCTGCTATATATTCATCATATGTCTTCTGAAGAAGTTCGTCCTCAAACTTTACATTGTCGATAGTTGTGAGGAATGTTGTATGACGGCAATGATCGGACCAGTATGTGTCAATCATCTTGATTTCTGTGATGGTAGGCTCACGCTTTTCTCCGATAAAATACTGTTGACAGAAAAGGATGTCATCAATATCCATTGCAAGCCCTCTGTCATCGATGAATTTCTGAAGTTCATCACGTGAAAGAGCGCAGAATCCGTCTAAAATTTCAACCTCTGTAGGAATTGTATAATCTGTTTTAAGAGTCTTAACTTCATCAAGAGAAGCCTCTCTCGCTTCTACGGGGTTTATTACATACTTCTTGATGCTCTGCACTTCATCAGCAGAAATGTTTCCGTTAAGAACATAAACCGTTGCTGTACGGACATCAGGTCTGTCTCCCTTGGAGATAATCTGGATACATTCTGCCGCAGAAGCAGCTCTTGCATCAAACTGACCGGGAAGATATTCTACCGCAAATACTACATCACCCTTGGGGCATTCTGTATAGGTGTTGTCTGTCTGAGGCTCGGAAAATACGGTCTTAACCGAATTCTCAAAAAGCTCAGCGGAAATATTCTCAACATCGTAACGGTTGTATGTACGAAGCTCTTCTATCCCTTTTATTCCAAGAAGGTCTTTAAGGTCATTCTTAAGTGCAACTGCACCATGGTCGAGCCCTTCTTTTCTTTCTACATATATTCTGTAAACCATTTCGGAATTCTCCTTTCGTTAGTTTATCGCTTTAAGTGCCTTTGCACCGATATCTTTTCTGTAAAATGCATTTGCAAAGTTAACTTCCTTTACAGTTTCATATGCTTTGTCAATTGCTTCTTTAAGTGTGGGTGCAGTTTCTGTTACACCGAGAACTCTTCCACCACCGGTAAGAAGTTTTTCGCCGTCAAGCTTTGCCCCTGCAACGTAAATATTTTTATCAGCAGGCATTGTAATTTCAAAGCCTGTTTCATACTTTCCGGGATATCCATTTGACGCCATTACGACACAACAAGCACTGCCGTCTGAGAAGCGAACATCTGCTTTATCCAATGTTTTATCGGAAATATGAAGCATAATATCGAGCAAATCACTTTCTAAAAGAGGAAGAACAACCTGTGTTTCAGGATCACCGAAACGGCAGTTATATTCGATTACCTTGGGACCATTTGGTGTGAGCATAAGTCCGAAATAAAGGCAACCGGAGAAGCTTCTTCCTTCGCTGTTCATTGCATTTACTGTAGGGATAAAGATTTTCTCCATACATTCCTTTGCGATTTCCTCTGTATAGTAAGGGTTGGGTGCTATTGTTCCCATACCGCCGGTGTTAAGACCCATATCGTTATCAAGTGCTCTCTTATGGTCCATTGAAGAAACCATTGGAATAAGAGTTTTTCCGTCTGTAAAGGAAAGAACAGATACCTCAGGACCGGTGAGGAATTCTTCGATTACTACGCTACTTCCGCTTTCACCGAACACCTTATCCTCCATCATGCTCTTAACTGCATCCTTTGCCTCTTCCCTTGTTGTTGCAATGATAACGCCCTTACCGAGAGCAAGACCGTCTGCCTTTACAACTGTGGGAATGGGAGCTGTTTCAAGATACGAAAGAGCTGCATCCATATCTGTAAACACTTCATACTGTGCAGTAGGGATACCGTACTTTTTCATAAGATTTTTTGAAAAAACCTTACTACCCTCGATGATTGCCGCCGCCTTATTGGGACCGAAAGTCTTAATGCCCTTTTCGTTAAGAGCATCGACACAACCGAGTACGAGGGGATCATCGGGAGCAACAACTGCAAAGTCGATTGCATTTTCAACTGCAAACTTCACGATTGCATCTATATCCTTTGCGCCGATATTCACACAGGTAGCATCCTGCGCAATACCGCCATTACCGGGAAGAGCAAAAATTTCTGAAACGGATTTATTTTCTTTTATTTTTTTAATAATAGCATGCTCACGGCCACCGCCGCCAACTACCATAACTCTCATTATAATATTCAATCCTCTCCGTGTATTAGTGGTGGAACAATCTCATTTTGGTCATAGCCATAACCATACCGTGTTTGTTACAAGCATCGATAACATTATCGTCACGGATTGAGCCACCGGGCTGTGCAATATAGCTTACACCGCTTCTTGCCGCACGTTCGATATTGTCGCCAAACGGGAAAAATGCATCGGAGCCGAGCGCAACGCCTTTAAGAGATGCGAGGTATTCTCTCTGCTCTTTTCTTGTGAAAGGCTCGGGCTTTTCTGCAAAGAGTGTTTCCCAAATACCATCTGCAAGAACATCCTCGTAATCCTCGGAAATATAAACATCTATCGCATTGTCACGGTCAGGGCGTTTGATTTCATCCTTGAAAGGAAGATTAAGAACCTTTGCGTGCTGACGCAGATGCCATATATCAGCCTTGTTACCTGCAAGTCTTGTACAATGAATTCTTGACTGCTGGCCTGCACCAACACCGATAGCCTGACCGTCCTTTGCAAAGCAAACAGAGTTAGACTGTGTATATTTAAGAGTGATGAGCGCGATTATAAGGTCACGCTTTGCATCCTCGGGCATTTCCTTATTATCTGTAACGATATCTTCCAAAAGAGCACGGTTGATTTCAAAGTTATTTCTTCCCTGTTCAAATGTGATACCATAAACCTGCTTATGCTCTACTGGGTCGGGAACGAAATTCGGGTCAATTTTTATTACATTATATGTACCCTTTCTCTTTCCTTTTAATATTTCAAGAGCTTCGGGATCGTAATCAGGAGCGATAACACCGTCGGAAACCTCGCGTGCGATGAGCTTTGCGCAAGTAACATCACACTTATCTGAAAGTGCAATCCAGTCACCGAAGGAGCTCATTCTGTCAGTACCTCTTGCTCTTGCATATGCAGTTGCAAGAGGAGAATCGTCAAGTCCTTCAACATCGTCTACAAAGCAAGCCTTTTTAAGGTCGTCGCTCATCTTAACTCCGACTGCTGCAGATGTGGGACTAACATGCTTGAAGGATGTTGCCGCGCACATACCGAGAGCTTCTTTAAGCTCCTTTACAAGCTGCCAGCTGTTAAGTGCATCAAGGAAATTGATGTAACCGGGTCTTCCGTTAAGAATTTCTATCGGAAGTTCTGTTCCGTCGTGCATAAAAATCTTGGAAGGCTTCTGATTGGGGTTACATCCGTATTTAAGTTCAAACTCTTTCATCGTAATTCTTCCTTTCGTAAAGAGATTATTTGTTTTTATTTATAATTCTGGATTCTGTCTCCCCTGTTTCAATATCAATAAATCTTACAAAGAGAGAAACCTTATTCTCTTCGTTAAGGTTATTCCAGAGGTTCTCGGTAAATTCGTCTATGCAATTGGGAATTTCAATAAGCTTAGGCTCACCCTCAAAGGAAGGAAGCGGATTTCCGTCACCCATATATGTATGAATAAAATGACCTTCTCCATTAACGGGATTTTTATAGCTATATGTAAATCTCTGGCAGGAATCAGGATTTCCGTTTGCACTCTTAAGAATTGACATTGCATAATTGTACTCGCCGTTGTCAACCTTCATAATACCTGAAATACGAGGAGTGTAGTTGGGAGCATCATCCTCAAATTCACGGGTACGGAGAGCCTGTTCAAAGGTAAGCTGCTGATTCATAAGGTCGTAGATTGTATCGGTCTGATCACCGTTTGTAACGATTGTCTTATTACCGAGCACTCTTACGGGAGCGTAAATTATAAGATGTGGATCGGAAAGCTTTGAAGGGTCAAAAGCCTGTGTTCGGATACCGTTACCGTCTTCAACAAATACACGGTTGCGGCTGTTCACGCTTCTACCCATAATGAAATATGCAGTAACGGCTTTTTTTCCGTCTTTTGATTTGCCGATGACAATACCTCTTCCGGGGTAATCGTTAGTTTTTAATTCTTCGTAAATATTTATCTTCTTCATTAAAAATTCTCCTTACAAATTTTTTCTACGGCCTCGGGCAAAATTTTCCATTCTGCCTCTTCCATAACACGCTTCTGCAGTATTTCAGGAGTGTCTCCGTCCTGAATGTATACCGCCTTCTGCATTATGATTTTGCCGCCGTCGGGAATTTCGTTTACAAAATGAACAGTTGCACCTGTCACTTTAACACCGTAGCTGAGAGCTGCTTCGTGGACGTGAAGTCCATAGAAACCTTTTCCGCAGAAAGATGGAATAAGCGACGGATGAACATTTATAATTCTGTCCGCATACTTTTTGGTAAAGTTTTCACTGAGTATGCACATAAAACCTGCCAGAACTATAAGATCTGTTTTATTTTCTTCAAGTGCTGTGATAAGCTTTTCTTCAAAATCAGCCTGACCGTTACACTCTTTTTTATTTACAACCACAGTATCTATTCCTGCATTTTTTGCTCTCTCAAGGGCATATGCATCAGGATTGTTTGAAACAACAAGCGTTATTTCACCGCTTTTAATGATACTGCTTTTCTGTGCATCAATAAGAGCCTGAAGATTAGTTCCTCCACCGGATACCAATACTGCAATACGAGTTAACATATTACCACGCTTTCATCACTCTTGATGATTTCACCGATGATATAAGCATCCTCACCGTTAGCACGGAGAATTTCGAGAGCCTTATCTGCTTCCTCCTTAGAAACAACCACGCTCATACCAACTCCCATGTTGAAGGTGTTGAACATATCACGCTCGGAAATATTTCCGGTCTTTGCAATAAGGTCGAATATGGGAAGAATCTTTACCGCGCTTTTCTGAATCTTTGCACCCATGCCCTCAGGAAGACTGCGCGGAATATTTTCATAGAAACCGCCACCAGTAATGTGAGATACAGCCTTAACGGTAACTTCATCAAAGAGAGCAAGCATAGGCTTAACATAAATTCTTGTTGGTGTAAGAAGTGTTTCACCGATACTCTTACCGCCAAGTTCTGCAACGGGAGTTGTGATATCGTTATTTTCAACATCAAACACCTTTCTTACAAGAGAAAAACCGTTTGAATGAACACCGCTTGAGGGAAGTGCAATTATAACATCACCCTCTGTTACTTTAGAGTTATCAAGAACCTTTGCCTTGTCAACTGCACCAACGGAAAAGCCTGCAAGGTCATATTCTTCCACGCTATAAAAACCGGGCATTTCTGCAGTTTCACCACCAACAAGTTCACAGCCAGCCTGAACACAACCTTCTGCAATACCGGAAACGATTTCGGCAATCTTTTCGGGATAGTTCTTTCCGCAAGCTATATAGTCAAGGAAAAGAAGCGGTTTTGCGCCACAGCAGATAATATCATTAACACACATTGCCACACAATCAATACCAACTGTATCGTGCTTGTCAAGGAGGAATGCAAGCTTAAGCTTTGTACCAACACCGTCTGTACCGCTTACAAGCACGGGGTGTGGCATATTTGTAATATCAAGCTCAAAAAGGCCTCCGAATCCGCCAATATCGGACTTCTTACCGTTTATCATTGTTCGTGCTATATGCTTTTTCATAAGTTCTACCGCACGGTAGCCTGCTGTAATGTCAACACCTGCTGCTGCGTAACTTTCTGATTTAGAATTTGAATGCATAATTATTATCTCCTTTCAATTAACCCTTACCGTTCCAACAATAAGTGCAAAGCTTACACGGTTCAAGACCGATTGCCTTAATTGCACCTTCCAGGGACTGGAATTCAAGTGATGCAAAATTAAATTTTTCTGCAATTGTTTTTCTGAGGGATTTACCACGCTCTGTTGAAGCGTCGCTGTATTCTTCAATATATTTAAGCCCTTCTTCTCCTTCAAGCTCCACGATAACCCTTCTTGCTATAAGCTCCATTTCGCTGGTTGCACGGGAGAAGTTAAGGTATTTACAACTGTACATAACCGGAGGGCACGCACTACGCATATGTACCTCCTTAGCACCGTTTGTATAAAGGAAATCAACTGTTTCCTTAAGCTGTGTGCCACGGACAATTGAGTCATCGACAAATAACAGTTTTTTATCAACTATAAGGTCGTGCACAGGGAGCTGTTTCATTTTGGCAACTCTTGCGCGTTCAACCTGGTTTGGTGGTGTGAAGCTCCTCGCCCATGTAGGTGTATATTTTATAAAGGGACGACCGAAAGGCACTCCGCTTTCATTAGCGTAACCAATAGCGTGAGGAGTACCCGAGTCCGGAACACCGCTTACATAATCAAGCTCCTCAACATTTCCTGCTTTCTTGTCGTACTGAGCAAGAATTCGGCCATTGCGGTTTCGCATAACCTCAACATTTACGCCTTCGTAAATGGAATTTGGATAGCCATAATAAGTCCAAAGGAATGAGCAGATTTTCATTTCTTTACCCGGAGGTGTAAGCTGAGTAATAGTTTCGGCATCAAAATGAACAATTTCACCCGGACCGAGTTCTTTGTACAAATTGTAGCCAACTTTCTGACAGGCAAAAGACTCAAAAGACGCACAAAATCCGTCTTCACACTTACCGATATGAATTGGCGTTCTTCCAACCTTATCACGGGCGGCAATAATTGAACCGTCGTTTTTGAGAATCAACATTGACGAAGAACCGTCAATCACGCTCTGCGCAAATTTTATACCATCTTCAAAAGAATCCTTTTGATTTATAAGAGCCGCCATAAGGTCAGTAGAGTTTACCCTCCCGCCGGTCATTGCACCGAAGTGTCCTCCGCTTTCGGAAAGATATTTTTCAATAAGTTCCTCAGAATTATTTATTATTCCTACGGTACATATTGCATAGATTCCGAGTTTTGACCTGATTATAAGAGGCTGAGGATCAGAATCACTTATACAACCGATTGCTGCATTCCCCTTCATTTCATCAAATATGTGGTCAAATTTGGTACGGAAGGGAGAATTCTCAATGTTATGGATGTCGCGCTGCATACCTGTTTTTTCATCATATGCCGCCATACCTCCCCTTTTTGTACCAAGGTGTGAATGATAGTCAGTACCAAAAAAAACATCTGAAATAACATCTCTTTTTGCTACTGCTCCAAAAAAACCGCCCATTAGTTTACTCCTTTTTTAACAGATAAATATTAGTTATTGAACTTGTCCTCAATTGTCTTGTTCTTTTCCAGAACTTTTTCACTTGCAGCCTTTCTTGAAGCGTCAAGCTTTTCTGCAAGAGCTTTGTCCTCAACTGAGAGAATCTGTATAGAAAGCAAAGCGGCATTGGCAGCACCATCGATAGCAACAGTAGCTACAGGGATACCGGAGGGCATCTGAACTGTTGACAAAAGTGCATCCAAGCCGTCAAGTGTAGATGATTTTACGGGAATACCGATAACAGGAAGTGTTGTGTTTGCTGCAATTGCACCTGCAAGATGAGCAGCCTTTCCGGCTGCAGCAATGATTGCGCCAAAACCGTTAGCGCGTGCATTTTTGGAAAATTCAGAAGCCTGTATGGGAGTTCTGTGTGCAGAAAAAACGTGCACTTCATACGGTACACCGAATTCCTTTAATGTATCGATTGCCTTTTCAACAACAGGCAAATCACTATCTGATCCCATAATAATGCCAACTTTTTTCATTAGTAGACCATTCCTTTCAAAAATTTCCGTCTTATAACATAAAAAGGGTGTATCTGCTGCGTGGCTGCAGAACAGATACGCCCAGACGGTCGGCAAAAATCCTTTCTGCTCCCATGCGGTTAAACCCGCTTTTCCGTCAGTCACAGAAAGCCTTTGTTCACATATATCATTATAGCAATTTTAGAAAATTTAGTCAAGGGTAAAACCGATAAATTTCGGCAAATATTTAACAAAAATAAAGAGGAGAACGTCTTTTAGAAAAGGCATTCTCCGAAGATGTGTTTTATTCAACTTTTTCCATATATCCAAGACCTGTTTCATCGCGTCTTAATTTCATTACAAAATCGAATTTATCAACCTCAACACACATATGAAAATCAGGCTCAGGAAATACATCCTGCTGTGCTTTATCGAAAAATTTTGCGCCTGATGTATAGCGAAGACTTTCTATCTCCTTCTCCATGTCAATTTCAGTTCCTTCAAGAATGCTCTTAATATAGTTTGCACACAGAGTATCCTCCTCAGTTTCGGAAATTGCTTCAAGTCCCATACAAACAAGGGAAACCTCTTCAAATCCACTCTTGCGAATGTATTCTGCAGTAGCGCGTGCATTAAGAAGGCAAGCACCCAAAATAACATCCGCATTTTTTGCGTTTGCAACACCTTGAGTTCCCGCACTTGTTGTATGTACTACCGTTTTGCCTTTACAGTCAAGCTTTACAAGTTCGGAAGGAGAATTTCCTACATCAAATCCGGGAAGTATTTTACCATGGCGTTCACCTGCAAGAATCATATCTGGGTTTTCTTCTTTCAGTTTATACGCAATCCCGGTATCACCTACCGGGATGATTTCTTTTGCGCCTTCGTTAAAAAAGTACGCCTCTACGGAATAAGCACGGAATACGTCAATTATAACAGTTATTCCGCGTGCGGCTTTTGCGCCGTCTATCATATGTAAAATTCTGATGTTCATATTAAATCACCTCACTTATAATATTTTTCTATCATATCAAGTCCTGCAAGATTGAATTTTGCAAAAGCTCTCAGCATATCGTCTTCGGGATAAAGACAATGTGTTTCCAGCGTAAGCGGACCATCGTAACCGATGGAGCAAAAAGCTCCCATAACCTTCTCCCAGTCAATATCACCGCAATCCGGCGGAAGATGCAAATCCTGACGTTTAAAATTATTGTGGATATGTGTACACTTTATTCTCTTTCCAAGGAATTTAATGGCATCCGCCTGGTCAAAGTTCATCATATTTGCGTGACCGGTATCCCAGCATATTCCGATGTTTTCCGCATTAAAGCTGTCAACAAGATTGCATAGATCTTCATAATTTGAAGAAAAGAAGGGCATACATGGGATGATTCCGCTGAAAACAGGAAGATTTTCAGCGGCAACACCTGTATTATACTTTTCCGCACACTCAAGATAATTTGCAAAAACTTTTTTATTGTCATCAATAGCTTCTTTTACTCTGAAACCTGTACTAACAGAAGATCTGGGATGAATTACATTCCATTTCGCCCCCAGTTTACCACCTGCAATAATAGCCTGTTTCACGGCAAATTCAAGCCTGTCCTCCACCTCTTCAGAAGACACGCGGAGGTCATAATAATAAGGATGGGTCTGAACACATTCAAGTGAATTTTCATCAAGAATTCGTTGAATATCTTCTGTAATCTGTTCCCACTCATATTCGGTTTTATCAAGAACAGATGTAAAGTTTGCAGCTATCCCGTCAAAACCGGCTTCTGCCGCAAACCTGCACTTCTTTTCAAATGTATCGTTATAACCTATCTGTATTGCTTTTTTCATAAAAATCACCTCACAATAAGTATACATTATCACCTTTATAAAAAAAGTCTATTTTGTTTTTAATAATTGTAAAATTGTTTACAGAACTATTTTGTCAATTTCCTGAAGTTCATCCAAAGAAAAAGTTATATTATCAAGCATATTTACATTTTCAATTATCTGTTCGGGCTTCGATGCACCGATAAGAACGCTTGTTACACCTTCTTTGGCGTAGAGCCAAGCCAATGCCATCTGCGCAAGTGTCTGTCCCCTTTTCTCTGCTATTGAGTTCAGTTTCAATACCTTTGACATAACCTCTTCAGAAATTGATTGCTCCTTCAGAAATCTGCCGTCTGTTCTTACTCTACTGTCAGCAGGAATTCCGTCTACATAGCGCCCGGTCAGAAGCCCCTGAGCAAGAGGACTGAAAATAATTACACCTTTTTTCTTTTGTATGGCACTTTCAAGAAGTCCGTTTTTCTCAACAGTTCTGTCGAAAATTGAGTATCTGTTCTGATTTATTATAAATGGGCACTTTAATTCTTCCAGAATTGCAGCTGCTTTCTCCATTGTTTCTCCGTCGTAATTAGAAAGGCCAATATAGAGAGCTTTTCCGCTTTTTACAATGTCGTTAAGCGCCCACATCGTTTCATAAAGAGGAGTATCAGGATCCATTCTGTGGTGATAAAAAATATCTACATAATCAAGATTCATTCTTTTAAGACTCTGGTCAAGGCTTGAAATGAGATATTTTCTGCTTCCGAAATCACCATAAGGACCGGGCCACATATAATAACCCGCTTTTGTGCTGATTACCATTTCATCACGGTAGTTTTTCATATGTCCGTTGAGGATTTTACCGAAATTGGTTTCTGCGCTACCTGCTTCGGGGCCG
Organism: Oscillospiraceae bacterium; assembly: GCA_015068735.1. GTDB lineage: Bacteria > Bacillota > Clostridia > UMGS1883 > UMGS1883 > UMGS1883. The sequence continues at coordinate 7,437 of SVJW01000027.1, read as the reverse complement.
TAATTATTCGCAAGGTCGAAATGTGTTATTCCATGATCGAATGCAGTAAAACACATTTTACACATATTTTTAAAATCAGCATTATCACCGAAATTATGCCAGAACCCCAACGAAACAGCAGGCAACTTCAAGCCACTTTCCCCGGAGTTTCGGTACTGCATATTGTTATACCTTTCTGTGTTTGCCGTATAGTCTTTCATAACTGTCACCTCGCAAGAATTATTATATGTCAACTAACATAAAATAACAACAACAAATTCCCTCTTTATTGAAAGAGGGAATTTGTTTATAATACTTTATTCAAGAAATCAATTGTTCTCGGATGTTTGGGATTAGAGAATATTTCATCAGGTGTGCCCTCTTCGAGAACGACACCCTCATCCATAAATACAACTCTATCGGCAACTTCACGGGCAAATCCCATTTCGTGTGTTACTACAACCATTGTCATACCGTCTTTAGCAAGCTGTTTCATAACAGCAAGAACTTCACCAACCATTTCGGGATCCAGAGCACTTGTAGGCTCATCAAAAAGCATAATATCCGGTTTCATAGCAAGGGCTCGTGCAATAGCAACACGCTGTTGCTGACCACCTGAAAGCTGGCTCGGAAATGAATTTGCTTTTTCTTCAAGTCCAACCATTTTCAAAAGCTCGGCAGCTCTTTCCTTTGCCTCTGCTTTTGACATTTTCTTCAACTCAACAGGGGCGAGCATAATATTCTTCTCAGCCGTAAGGTGAGAAAAAAGATTAAAGCTCTGGAATACCATACCAACATTTTCACGAACTTTATTAAGGTTTGTTTTCTTTTTGGTAATGTCTACGCCATCAACAATAATTTCACCGCTTGTAGGCTCTTCAAGTCTGTTCAAACAACGAAGCATCGTTGATTTACCGCTTCCCGAAGGACCGATAACACAAACAACTTCACCCTCGTTAATCGAAAGGTTAATTCCTTTCAACACCTCAAGCTTTTTAAAGTTCTTATGTAAAATTTTAACTTCTATCTTTGTGTTCATAACTCAACTTCTTCTCCAACCATCTTGATACTACCATCAGAATTGATATAACAACCAAATAATAAATTGCAACGAGAACATACGTAGCAAAATAATTATATGTGCTTCCTACATATTGTTTTGCCCTATTTGCAATTTCTGCCAAACCTATAACTGAAAGAATAGATGTATCTTTAATGGTAATAATAAACTGATTTACCATTGAAGGTATTGAAATCTTAATTGCCTGAGGAAGGATAACCCTCAGCATAGTTTTAGTCTTGCTCATACCTAAACTTCTGGCAGCCTCACTCTGTCCTTTGGGAACAGCAGTAATACCACCGCGAAAAATCTCCGACAGGTATGCACCTGCATTAAGACTGAGTGTTATTAAGCCTGACGTATACGGTTCAATTCTGAAAGCAGGATTAAAGGTCTGAATAAACTGAGGCATGGCTAAATGTATGATAAGGGCCTGCACAAGCATTGGTGTACCTCTTATTATCCATATATATGTACCTGAAATAAACTTCAGTATGCGAATTTTTGAAATACTCATTATACAGCTTATAAAACCAATAAGCATACCAAAAATCAAAGAGAAAACTGAAATTGTTACTGTTAATTTTATACCTTCATTTAAAAGCGGTATTGATGAATTGAAAAAAGCACTTGAAAAATTCATAATTCACTCTCTAGTAAGTATTTTTAAACTTGCAAATTATTTTGCAAAATCTTCAATAGAAGTAATATTGCTGTCAGCGGGAACAACGAGAATCTGACCGTCTTCAAAATAACCGTCAGAGAAATCGAAATTTTCTCTTCTCTCATCGGTAATTGTCATACCTGCGATCATACCGTCAGCCTGACCTGCCTGTACTGCACCCATAGCAGCATCGAAGCCTTCATTCTTCACAACATACTCAAAGCCCTGATCCTTCGCAACTGCTGCAAGAATGTCCATATCAACGCCAACATACTGATTTGTATTGATATCAAGATACTCAAAAGGAGCAAAAGCGTTATCAGAGTAGATAACATACTTCTTGGTGGGTTTTACTCCACTTTCAACTCTTGCTGCACTTTCATCCTTGCAGGGATTTTCAAGATAACCGTACTTTGCAAGGATTTCGTCATATTCACCACTTGCTTTGATATTAGCAAGACCTGCGTTAAACATTGCGATAAGTTCGGGATTTGTACCTTTCTTAACAGCAAAACCGTATTCAGCAGGTCTTTCAATCTCGCCTACAGTCCTAAGGTTAAGTCCGGATTCTTTAATAGCCCAACCTATAACGCTACGGTCTTCATAACATGCATCGTTAGTTCCGTTCATAACTGCCTGATACATTGTGGGAGAATCTTCGTAGTAAGCAATGTCAAAGCCATACTTGGCAGCGTACTCCTTAGTAATTTCAGCACTCAAAGTACTTGTCTTTGCTGCAATGGAAACTTTTCTGTCAGACTCACTTGCTGTACAGCCTGCAAATGCAACGCACATCATAACAGCGAGCATAAGAGCTAAAAACTTTTTCATAATAATTCTACCTCCAAAAATAAAATTGCTTGTTAATTTTACCACATAAGGCACAAAAAGTCAAGTTTATTATTAGCATATGTCGTCACAGCAATTTTACTGTCTTTTTACATTCAGGATCTGCACTCCCACAACTCCTACTATTATCATTATAATAGCAACCAAGACTTGGTTAGTTATATTTTCTCCTAAAAATACTGTTCCTGCAATAACCGAAACAACCGTAGTAATATTGGAAAAAATTGTAGTTTTCGCAACAGGAAGGTGTGTGTTTGCAAAATTAAGACATAAAAATGCTATTACGGAAGAAAAAATCCCAAGATAAAGAATAGCAACAGTATATGTTGGTTTTGCAAAAGATGTGAAAATTGCCGCAGGATTATTGAGATTTTCCACAAGAGAAATCAAAAGAAAAGAAACCATTCCGATTATTGTCATTGCATATGTACGCTCAAAAGTTGAAAATTCAGAGGAAATCTTTCTGCTGGAAACATTGTAAGCGACTGATGAAAATACTGCACCGATGAGTAACACGACGCCAAGAGTTGTTACGATACCTTCCGATTTACCAGACAATACTGCAATTATCACTCCCGTCACAGAAAGCAGAGCAAAGATATACTGTAAAATCGTAGGTCTTTCATTAAGAATAAATATTCCAAAGATCATCGAAACCACGGGGATTATTGAAATCATTACGCCTGAAAAAGAACTGTTTGTCAATTGTATGCCGTAAGTTTCAAATATGAAGTACAACAAGGGCTGAAAAAGAGACATCAAAACAAGTTTCCATATATTCTTCCCTATTCTGATTTTTGTTTTTGATGCAAGCATCACAATACTGAGACCTAAAAAAGCTACAATATATCTATCTGCAATAACGGTCATTGGAGATGCGTTTTTGAGGGCTATCCCTGTAAACATAAAACTAAGACCGAAAATCATCTGTGCAAAAAGTGCAGCAAAGGTTGCAAATACTGTATTTTTGTTTTTCATTCTATTTCACTTCTTTCCTTTGAAAAACTATTGCTTTATTTTAGCACAGGTGTTAAACTTTTACAAGAGTATAGTAAAAAATGGAGTGTAATTATGAGTATTGATGCAAATTGGATAACTTCACCTGTAGATTTTAAAGATGCTGCTTGTACATTCAGGAAAGAAATACCCTTAAAAGGCAGAATTAAAAAAGCAATTCTCAGGGCGTCTGCTATGGGTATATACGTTCCTTACATAAACGGCGAACGCGTTGGCGAAAATGTGCTTGCTCCCGGCTGGACTAACTATCATAAAAGAGTACAGTATCAGACATATGATGTAACGGATATTTTAACAGAAAATAACACCCTTGAATTCAGCGTAGGTCAGGGCTGGGCTGTAGGTTATATAGGATTTAAAGGTTTACATAACGTCTTTGCAGACCATACGTCTCTTATTGCTCAACTTGAAATTTTATATGCAGATGGTGAAATCGAAAAAATAATTACAGATACAACTTGGGATGTATATTCATCCGAGGTTACTTTTTCAGAAATATATCACGGAGAAACAGTGAACAAAGCTGCTTCAATAGAATATATGGGAAAAGCTATTTTATCAGAAGTAAATGCAAAACTAATTCCTCAGGTCGGTGAGTTTATTACAGAGCACGAAAGAATTATTCCCACAGAGCTTATTCATACACCTAAAGGAGAAACTGTACTTGACTTTGGACAAAATATGACAGGTTATGTTGAAGTTAAAACCAAAGGCAACAAAGGTGACAGGATTGTTTTCCACCACGCGGAAGTTCTTGATAAAGACGGAAATTTCTACAATGAAAACTATCGCAGCGCACGAAATGAAATCACATACATTTTAAGCGGAAACGACGACACTTTTAAGCCTAAGTTTTCTTTTCAGGGCTTCAGATATATTAAGCTGATTGAGTATCCTTTTGATAAGGTAGATTTAAATTCATTTTGCGCAATCGTTGTACATTCCGACATAAAACGCACAGGTAATTTTCGTTGCGGTAACGAGAAAATCAATCAGCTTTATCATAACATTGTCTGGGGGCAAAAGAGTAATTTTCTTGATATTCCCACAGACTGCCCGCAGCGAGATGAACGCGTTGGTTGGACCGGTGACGCCCAAGTATTCTGCAGAACCGCTGCAATTAACTATGATGTTGAAAAATTCTTTAAAAAATGGCTGGGCGATGTAAGACTGGAACAAACAGATGAAGGCGCTGTATACGGAGTAGTTCCTGCTTGTTTCGGAAACAAACATACCCGTATTTCAGCCGCTTGGGGAGATGCTGCATGCATTATCCCATGGCAATTATATCTTGCCTATGGAAACAAAAAGATACTTTCCGAAAATTTTGATATGATGAAAAAATGGGTTGACTACCTACATTCTGCAGGTCCTGAAGAATTTTTGTGGTTAGGCGGGCTTCATTACGGTGATTGGTTGGCTATGGATGCAGGTGAAGATTCCTTTGTCGGGGCTACAGCAAACGATTTGATTGCAAGTGCATTTTTTGCGTATTCCACTTCCCTTCTTATAAAAGCAGGAGAAGTTTTGGAAAAAGATATGGAGGAGTATAAAAAGCTTTATAAGTGTATCGTAAAAAGATTTCGTGAATATTTTATGGAAAACGGTATGCCTAAAGAAGAACTGCCGCATACGGAAATTCTTACCGATGAATATAATAAACCAAACGATACAGTCCGTAAAGGCATCACACAGACTGCACTGGTCCTGATATTGCACTTTAATCTTTGCAACGATGAAGAAAAACCTCTCCTTGTCAAAATGCTTGTTAATCTGATAGAAGAATTCGGAGACCGTATGACAACGGGATTTGTAGGGACGCCTTATATAATGCATGCACTTTCTGAAAACGGATATACCGATATTGCTTATAAGCTTTTGTTTCAGGAGAAGAATCCATCCTGGCTTTACTCCGTCTGTCACGGTGCAACTACAATGTGGGAGCACTGGAACAGTATCAAGGAGGACGGTAGTTTCTGGAGTACCGGTATGAATTCATTCAATCATTATGCTTACGGTTCTGTTTACGACTGGATATTTAACGTATGTGCAGGAATTTCACCAACAGAGGAAAATCCCGCATATAGAGAAATAAACCTTGCTCCGCATCCGTGTAAAGAGCTTGGTTTTGTAGAAGCATCAATTGATTCAAGAAACGGAAAGATAACCTCTTCCTGGCGTTATGACGGAGACAGTGTTCATTATGAATTTAATATTCCCGATGGAGTTACAGCACACCTTACTCTTCCGTCCGGTTATACAAAAGAATTAAAATCAGGAAAACACACTTTCAAATATCCAATAAAATAGCTGTGAAAAATTTTTCACAGCTATTTTATTGGATATTTTTAATACTCCTGTACTTTTTCGGAGTAATTCCGTTCTTTCCTTTAAATACTTTTGCGAAATAAGAAATTGAAGAAAACCCTGTTTCCTCACATATTTCAAGAATAAGTTTGTCAGTATTTAAAAGCAACTGTTCTGCATGCAGTATACGTACATAATTTATGTATTCCGATAAGGTAGACTTTGTCAATGTTTTAAACAATCTACATAAATGAGTTTTATCAACACAGATGATTTCACTCAATTTGCTTAATTTTATTTGCTCATAATAATTAGAGTTAATATATTTTATTACAGGGGCGATCTTTTGTAAAGATGCCGTTTCTGAAGACAGCTTTTCATTTCCTTCGGAAAGAATTCTTTCCCGATATAAACATGCTAAAATCTGATTGGTGTAGGCATCGATGAATTTATTAAAACAGAAATCCTTTGCTTGAAATTCCTCCCCAATTTTAATCATAATCCTTTTAATTATTTCATTAAGTTTTGTTCCGCTTTTTATAATTATAACCCCATCTTCTGCCTGTTTGACGAAAAAGGAAGCAAACGGAAACATTTCATCTGTTTCTTTTCTCTTTGGACAAAACTGAAGCAATACAAATTCAGCTTTGTTATAACTTATTGTTTTATGAGGAATCTGTCCGTTAATTAAAATAATGTCTCCGGGAGAAAGGCTGTACTTTTTATTATTGGCATAAACTTCTTTATAGCTTGTTTTCAGATATGTCATTTCTATTTCTTTATGAAAATGCCAATCATATGTTATAATCCTATCATTATTAAGATTTTCAAAGCTGACAAAAATAGGTGTGTCTATAATATTGTAATCAATCGTTTCTCTGTACAAGCCTCTCACCTCTTTCTTGCAATTATATTGTTTCTTCAAGAAAAAGTCAATATAATTTGTGTTTTTTCATTTTTTAGCTAAAAATACTGCTTTTAATATCAATATAGTTTTGTTTTTAATCAATTTAGATGTAGAAAACACATTTATATATTGATATAATTTATATAAAAGAATAAATATCGGAGGGAAAACAAATGCTGACAGAAAACAAGACAATCTTAAAAATAACGGCAGGCAAAGTTTCAGAAGGTTTCAAAGCAGAAATTATTTCTGAAAATACCATAAAGAATATTTCCTGGACAGTATGCGACAACGCTGGCGCACTTCAAACACAGGGAGATAGTACAAATACAACCATTTCTGCAATATTTGAAGCAAAGGCATGGTCAGTGGAAAAGCCGGAACTCTATACTTTTGTAGCGACTATTACATATGAAAACGGTGAAATTGAAGAAATTTCTGACCGTTTCGGATTCAGATATTTTGAAACCGATGAAAAGTACATTTACCTTAACGGTTTCCCATTCTATATGCGTGCATATATAAGAGGTGCAGCAGCTCACGAGCATCAGAATAATTGTAATCTTTCAGAATATGAATTCTATAAAAAGAATATCCGTATGGCAAAAAGCTACGGATTCAATACCATCCGTTTTCACTCAGTAGTTCCTCCCG
>SVJW01000026.1 GCA_015068735.1 Oscillospiraceae bacterium | reverse complement strand
TTATTGTCTTCACATTCAGCATCTAAAACAGAGCTGTTAAGAAGAAGTGTGATATTTTCATTTTCTTTCACTTTTCCGTAAAGAACACTATCCCAAAGAGCTGGTGCAAGGGTTGGGTTGCGGTAAATATTTTCTTCTTCAAATTCGGAAAGAATTCCCGTTTCGCGGTTATATTTACCCTTTGCGCCTCTGACCCACATTCTTATTTCTGAAGATGAGTTTCCGCCAAGAACAGGTCTGTCCTGAATGAGTACAACCTTAAGCCCTTTTCTTGCCGCCGAAAGTGCGGCTATTGTTCCCGAAAGTCCACCGCCTACCACGCAGAAATCGCAGTTGTGGTTAATTGTTTTGAATATACTCATTTTTCAAGCTCCTTTAACTTTTTCAAAAGATTATTTCCGTAATGACGAAAGCCATCTTCTGTAGGATGTGTTTTGTCTGCACGGAAAAGGGTCATATCATTTGGGACAAGCTCTCTTCCGTCAATTACTGTAACATCAGCAAAGTCCTTACAGGTATTTTCAAGAATTTCGTGCATTTTGTCAAATGTAATGATTGTTTTCTGCTCGTGTTCATCAAGCCTTCCACGCCAGATGGGAAGGATAACATATATTTTTGCATTGCAATAAATTTCTGTTAGTTTCTTCAAATACTTTCCTGCCTCGGTTTTAATATCACGATTGTGCGTCCAGTCATTTGTGCCATATGCTACAAACAGAGCATCGGGATTATACGGCATTTTTGCATCAAGATCGTCTGCATTGAACACATTTGCGCCGATTCCCTGATTCACACACTGTGCATCCAGTCCCCTGCACAGAATGCTTGTGTAAGCGCAGGACGGATGAAGTGCCGTATATCCCTGCGTAATGGAATCTCCCAAAAACAGAAGCTTGCGCTTTTTTTCAGCTTTTTTAAAATATGCACCGTCACTTAATAAAAAGCTTTTGATATTAACTGAATAAAATGCTGAAAAATATACCGTGACACGTTTTTCTCCCGAAGGAAGCTTGCAATATGCTTTTATTTCTCCCTCTTCATCAATTAAAATTTCAACATCTCTGTAAAACTCTCCATCAACATAAATGTCAAAGAAGAATTCTTTTGGCGTAGCGGCACGAAAGCAGAACGCTTCAAATTCAACAAAATCCGAATCGGTATAGAAGTCCAGCTCCATCCCTGCTGAGCTTCTCCCTTTCCACAGCTTATGTATATAATTTTCCGTTTTCACAAAGTGTTCAAATTGCCTGTCTGTGAATCTTCGCGGACAAAGATATCCGTCTTTTTCTTTGATATCCACAGCACCGTATAATGCCGTTTTTAATTCTTTAAAATCTACTGTCATATACCAAGACACGCTCCATTTTCAACCAATGTATTCTGAAGAAGTTTCACATCGCACTCTCTTACAGTGCAATTACTTTTTACAGTCAGTGCCGCTGCCGTTCCTGCAGCCTGCCCCATTGCCATACAAGGTGGCATAACACGAATTGCACCCGCGGCAGTTGAATCAGCACTTACGCATCTTCCTGCAATAAGGAGATTCTCAATTTTTTTCGGCACGAGGCTGCGGTAAGGAACACCGTAATACTTGCCACTTATGGGAACATACTCGTTGCTTTTCGGGCCGAATCGTCCGTGAACATCTACGGAATTTGCCGCAATAAAAACAGTATCATAAGGAACTTTTGCCTGCAAAAGGTCATCTGCAGTAAGTCTGTATTCTCCCGCAATGTGCCTGCTTTCACGAATTCCAACGTGTGATGCAGTTGATTTAATTCTCGCATCCTCGCATCCGGGAACATATTTTCTGAAGAAACGGGTTATCTCGTCAGCCTGCTTCCTTCCCTCTATCTCTGCTTTTGTAAGGCTCTCGTTATCAGTACTGTCCACACCCATAATTCTTGATGTATTGACACACCACTCATCTTTTTTCGGCATTCTGAAAAGGCCTATACTTACTCTATCAAGAGTCCAGTCACCGTTTTCTCTTGCTTCGGAAACTCTCCAATGAAGAGAACGGTAATTTACTCCGTCCTTACGGTAGAAATTATTTATATTTGCCTGAATGTCAGCTTCAACCTTATCAGAATCAACATTACTGATGTGATAGAACATTGTCGCCGGCTGAATAAGGCCGAGCTCTTCGTTGCCCATTTCAAAAGGAACTCCGCTTCGTGCAGCAACATCTCCGTCGCCGGTGCAGTCGATAATAACTTTCGCATTGATAAGTTGAATCCCTGCTTTTGAGGAAACGTATGCACCTTTTATGGTATCTTGTTCTATTACAGGTTGCAGAAAGCTTGTGTGATAGAGTATGCTCACATTGGCTTCCTGAAGCATTTCATCAAGAATAAGCTTCAAGCCCTCCGCTTCAAAAGGAGTAACGTGGTCGTGACCGATTTTTATCCAAGAGGTGAAAGCCGTTCCGCCCATAACCTCTGACGGATGGATTGCATATCCTCTTTCAACCATACGGTCAACGATTTCCTCGAAAATACCGCGGATAATCATTTCCTTACCTTCTGCATCATAGCACGTCATAAAAGGCCCTACGAGACCTCTTGTAGCCATACCTCCCGAGAATCCGCCCTGCTCCACAAGCAAGGTTTTCACTCCCATACGTGCTGCACTTATTGCAGCACAAACTCCTGCCGGGCCTCCGCCTATTACAAGAACCTCGGTATTAAACTCCTTTTTTGCATCTATGTTCATTCTATTTTTCTCCTTGTATTTGCTTCACCATATACCTTCCGACCATGCACATATATTTCAATGCTTCGCCAATCAGTTCATCGGGGTAGTTTTTAAAGAAATTATCCACCTCAAAGGTAAAGTCACCGTCGTAGTTTATGTCAGAAAGGGCTTTTAAGATTTCATCCCACCTCGTTGACATTGAATACGGCAAAGTGTGAGTATCCTCATACCCACTGCAATCGTGAACGTGCAATGCTTTAAGGCGACTTCCTATATGGCGTATTGCCTCCTGCGGCTTCTCTCCGCAAATAAGAGAATGCCCGATGTCAAGGCAACCTGCAATCCATTCGCTGTTTATATCTTTGATAAATCTTGCGTGTTCTTCTGCATATCCAAGAAATGCAGGAATCAGCGTATCACGGTGTAAAGGATGCCTTTCCCACATATTTTCCACGGCAATTTTAATATTGTATTTTTCGCAATACGGAATTAAATCTTTGAAGAATTTTATATTCGCATCGTAAAGCTGTTTTCTGCTTTCAAAAGGCTCGTAAGAGTATTCTTTTGCTAAAGTGGAAGAGGAATTTTTAATCGGATGCACAACAACTACATCTGCACCTAAAAAAGATGCGATTTCCATACTTCTTATTGTCAGGTCCAGCGTCTTTTTATTATAAGCATCGCTTCCGTTGAGCTGAGTCGGGAACGGTGAATGTGCCTGATTACACACAAGACCGCATTCATCTGCAACCTTCTTTAAGTTTTTGATATAGTCAATATATCCGCTTCCGGAAAATGGATTATCTGTGAGTTGAATATGATACATTGCAAGGTCGTATGCATCAAAACCTGCTTTGGCTATCATTTTAATAGCTTCTGCATCGCCGAATTTTCTCGCCAATACACCTGTGGTTGTAGAAAGTTTCATCTGATTACCTCCTCAATTATTCCCAGATCCCAACACAAACGGGATAATACATACTTATCTCTTATGTCCTTCGTTGCTTTGAAGGTCATGGGGAGTATTTTTTCGTCCACGCCTATTTCCGAGCTTTTTGTGGGAAGACCGATTTTCGAGAAAAGTTCTTCAATAAATTTACTGTCGGGGATTTCTTTTTCAATTATCTGAAGAATTTTATCCCAGTTATCAATAATCTTATCAAGACGCTTTGTATGTTTTTCAAGGTCGTATTTGCCCTCTTTTGCTTCCTGCACTATCATTGCATCGGCACCTTTGCCGAGGAAATTACAAAGTTCATCGTTCCATTTTGCTAAATCAAATGACTTGACATAGCTGAGTGCTTTTTCTCTGTCGGGGGTTGTTTTTTTAACTTTTTCGTAAAGTTTTGAGGCAACATATGTTCCGTATGCACACTGAATTCCATGCAGTTCGGTGGGAAGATTAAACTCCAACCCTCTCATATCCCAGATGTGAGAGAAATAATGCTCAACGCCCGATGCAGGTCTTGACAATCCTGCATACGCCATTGCAAGTCCGCCAATTACGAGCCCTTCAAAAACGGCTTCTACAGCTTTTTCATCGCGGTTTAAAAGAGCCTCGGCATTGTCTGTACATTTTTTGAGTGCCTGACGGATAAGGTCAGCCACCTCTTCGCAGTAATACTCCCCTATGAGCATATGCGCAATCTTCCATTCGCATATGCTTATATATTTTGCAAGCATATCTCCAAGTCCGGATTTTAACATATGTAATGGTGCATTTTTGAGAATGTCGGTATCTCCGATTAGCACATCCGCACATTTTGAAGGAAGAGAAATTTTCAGTCCGTCTCTTGCCATAGAGGAAGAGTCAGAGGCATATCCATCCATTGAGGGTGCAGTTGCCACGATTATATAGGACAATTTCGTTATATTTGCAAGAATCTTTGAAATGTCGTTTATGACGCCCGAGCCTACCGCAACGATGCAGTCGCAGGTCTTGTCAAAGTGCATTACAACACTTCCTACAGCGTGTTCATCAGGCTCAAGTCTGTCCTCGTTAAAGATGTATTTTGAACATTCAAGTCCTGCATTTTTAATAAGTGACTCCGCCTTTTCACCTGCGGCTTTATATGTGTTTTTATCGGCAACAAGAAAAACCCTTCTTGCGCCTTCCTTTTTTATTTCTTCGGGTAGCTTTTCTATTGCACCCTTGCCGGTTATTACATTTTTTACAGTCGACAGATGCACTTTTCCGCAACTGCAACCTTCACTTTTTAAATAGTTGATACTCATATTATCATCTCCTGTTTTATTATATTATAATTTTGCGCCTCAATCAAGATAAGAAAATATTATTGACAAATTAGTCATAATTTGATTGTAATAATGATTAGTAATGATTAAAATATGATTTTTTATCTATTTTTAACCGTAAAGAGAAATATTTAAGATTTCTTAGCGAGAGGAAACACTCCGTCAAAGAGCTTTCGGATAAGCTTTTTGTAAGCGAGCCTACCGTAAGGCGTTATAACGCAGATGTTGCCTTTTTCTCCTGCAGGGAAATTTCTGATGACGGAGTTATATCCCGGTATTGATAACACTGCTTAATTTTTTGATGTTTTCATCAAGATTTCCTTCTTTTGAGAAAACGCTTGAACTTCCTGCAACAAATATATTTGCGCCAGCCTTACTCATTAGGCAGGCGTTTTCAAAACTTACATTTCCGTCTACCTCAATTTCCATATGAGAATACCCGTTTTTATCTAAATATTCTCTGAGATTTCTGATTTTTTCAATAGTTGATTTTATAAGGGTTTGCCCTGCAAAACCGGGGTTTACGGTCATTACAAGTACCGCATCAATATCTGGAAGCAAATTTTCAATCACAGAAAAAGGCGTGCCCGGATTTATCGCAAGCATTGCTTTTGCACCACGGCTTTTAATTTTTGAAACAGCTCTGTGAATATGTGGTGTAGCTTCATAATGAACGGATACATAATCCCCCTCCCCAAAGTCAAACCAGTCAAGCTTGTATTCGGGATTACATATCATAAGGTGGATATCAAGAGGAATTTTTGTTTTTCTTTTCAAGGCCTTGACAAAATCCGTTCCCAAAGTATAGTTGGGAACAAAATTTCCATCCATAATATCAATATGGATATATTCGATACCATTTTTCTCAAACTCTTTAACCGTTGCTTCAAGATTAAAAACATCTGCGCACATTATTGAAGGGGTAATTTTTCTTTTCATTGATTATCATTCTCCATATTTTTTTGGTACAATGATTCTATCACAAACGAAAATATATATTCAATATGCGGCGTGTATATTGACAAATAGCAGCATTTCAGGTTAAAATACGAAAAGAAACGAACGCAAACGAAAGAGGTGCTGTATGTTTAATCTTGAACGACAGAATGAAATTTTACGCATTATGTTAAAAAGCGGAAGTGTCAGCACAAAAGAACTGGCAAAGGTACTCTATGCAAGTGAGCCTACGGTAAGGCGCGACCTTACCGAACTTGAAAAACAGGGCAAAATACTCCGCACCCACGGAGGCGCAGTTCTCAGGATGGCGGCAGACAGCGAAATCCCACTAAGGTTCAGAGAAGATCAGAACAGCGATGCAAAAAGAATACTCACACAAAAGGCGGCAGAATTTATATCCGACGGAAATATTATTTTTATGGATGCATCCTCCACAGTTTCCCATCTTGTGGACTATCTTGAAAAATTTAATGATTTGGTAGTTATTACAAACAGTCCGAAAGCATCTATGCGTTTGGGTGAAAAAGGGATAAAAAACTATTGTACGGGCGGTCTTCTGCTGATGCACTCAGTTGCTTATGCAGGAAGCGAAGCAGAAAGATTTATTGCAAATATAAATGCCGATATATGCTTCTTTTCAAGTCGGGGATATATGGAAAACGGAATGATTTCCGACTCTTCCGTTGAGGAAGCCTCCGTAAGAAAGGCCATGCTGAAAAATTCAGCTAAAAGCTACTATCTGTGCGATAACAGTAAGAAAAATACAAAATACATATATAATATTTGCAGTACACAAGATGTAACCGATATCATTACAGACTAAAAAACTATGTGAATGTTCCTTATTATTCAGACTCATGAAACTGATTCCGTTCACGACACAAAAGAAGTACGCGATGAGCTTTTAAAAATGGCATTTGAAGTCAAATAACAAAACAATATTGACAATTTAGTCATAAATTGATTATAATAATGATCAGAGGTGATTGCATTGTCAATTTTTAACCGCGAAGAAAAATATTTAAGGCTTCTTAGTGAGAGAGAATACTCCGTTAAAGAGCTTTCGGAAAAGCTTTTTATAAGCGAGCCTACAGTAAGACGTGATATTATATCGCTGAAGAAAAAGGACCTTATTACTTCTCACAGGGGAATTGTGTCACTTAAATCAAAATATGCCGACCAAAGAATCCCACTTTTTATCCGCAATGAGGAATATAATGATGCAAAAAAAGAAATTGCAATAAAGGCGGCTTTATACATAAAAGACGGTGACGTGATTATGCTGGATGCCTCCACCACAGCGTACCACCTGCTCCCCCACCTTACCACATTCAAGAATATACTCGTTATTACAAACGGTGCAAAAACGGCTATTGATGCCGCGGCAATGGGGATAAAAACAATCTGCACAGGCGGTGAAATGTTGCTTGAATCTTTTTCCTATATTGGCACTGATGCCGAAAATATTCTGAGCCGCTACAATGCCGATATTGCCTTTTTCTCCTGTCGTGGTCTGTCGGAGGATGGAATTATTACTGACAACTCAATCCCCGAAAACTCCATACGGAGGATAATGATTAAAAACTCCAAAAAAAGCTATCTTCTCTGCGACAAAAGTAAATTCGGCAAAAAATATCTTAACACCCTTTGCCGAAAGGACGATATTGACGGAATTATAAGCGATAATTGAAAACACCCTTGAGGAATATCCTCAAGGGTGTTTTGCTTTAGAATCTTATTCTATATAAAATGTTTTAAGGTTAAGCTGTCTTGCAACTTCCATAAGCTCTTCTGCCATATTGGAGATACCAACGATACAGTGATGTGTTACACCGCTGTCGAGAACTGCTTCAAGGTATTCCTTGATAGGAGTCTTAACCTGTACCATAGCGTGAAGCTCACTGTAAGGAAGGGGATCGAGGTCAACGCTCTTTGCGGGAGATACGATCATCTTGTAACCATCGGGAGTTTCAATAACGTGTGCAACTGTTACATCGCCGGGCTTAACGATAAGCTCGTAGTTAAGACCGCCACCTTCAAAGCCCCATTCTTCGGGAGTTCTTGTAAGTGTGATTTTATCATCACTCTTTGCAAGAGAGGGAACGCCGATACCGTGACCCATAACAAGGCAGCTGTTAAGCTCTGCATCATATTCGCCCCATTCAGCCATAAGAGCATCTTCGCCGGAGATGGACTTCATAAGCATCATTGTAACAAGGCCGCCCAGGTCGCCTTCACAAGCAACTGTGATGTCTGTATTTTCCATAATGAGAGATGCACCAATTCTTGCAGTTGTACGAGTCTGCTTCTGAAGGAAGTGCTGGTCAAGGAAGCACATAGCGTTAAGACGGAATCTTTCAGCAAGGCGCTGCATAGCGATAGCAAGCTTGATTGCACGCATTACGTCATCATCTGTAACGTCACGCTTCTTGAATCTCTTAAGGAGTTTATCAGCAACTTCTTTAACCTCGCTGTCTTCTACCTGCTCCCATTCAGCAAGAAGATGACCGCTCTGGATATAGATAACGTTTACATCGAATGCAGACTTAAGGAATGTCTTGCTGAGTTCAAGGTCATACATACCTCTGAAAACGTTACCGATAACACCGATGTTTGCTTCTTTAATGTGAAGAATTGCCTGCTTTGCCTTTACATATACGGCAATTTTCTTGTATGCTCTTTCATCATCAATGCTTCCTACAACAATCTTGTAGTCTCTGCCGAGCTTTCTCATAGTACCTGTAATCTGTGCGATACCGATTGTGCTGGAGTTACGAAGACTATGCTCGTAGCTGCTCTTGAGATCGATTCTTTCATCGTTCTGTACGGAGAAGAATACAACAGGAACATTGGGAAGCTGGTTTATAACGTGCATTGTCATAAAGTCGGGAAGATATGTACCGTAAGCAATTACAAGGATGTCAATATCTTCTTTCTTGAAGAGCTTACCTGCTTCATCAGCCGCATCAAGTGTATCAACCATACCGGAAAATACTACGTTGTCAAACTTCTTCTTAAAGTTTTCCTTTACTCTTTCCATATCGCTTGTTACGTTCTTTTCAAGTGTTTCGGGGAACATTCTCCAATATTCGAAGTAACCGCCTGTGAAAAGACCAATCTTTACCTTCTTTGTTTCTCTTTTACTTGATAAAATGTCACCGAAGCTGTTACCGTTAGCTTCTTCAAATGATTTTACGTTTGCCATTTTAATTTCCTCCTTATATTTTAACTGTTTCTTTTAAAAACTTATAAAGTCCCTCGGTTATCCAGTAGAAGCCAAGTTCATTGTAATGAAGCCCGTCTACCGTAACCTCGTGCCATATACTGTGACCGTTGACTTCCTTGGGAATGTCCTCATCAAGGCAGTAAAGATAAATGTTTTTATCCCCTGCATTCTTTCTGTCGTCAACAATTTTCCTCTGAATTTCTCTGTCCTTCATTCTGCGCTCTATCATCCACGGAACAAAGGTGTCCTTACCCCCTACTATAAAGGGCAGAACAACAATAGGTGTTTCGGGATGCTTTTTGCGATAGGTATCTATAAATGCCGCAAGCTTTTCCTCAAGCCATTCGCTCGAGGGACAGTTTCCCTCTGTGCTGATAAGAAGTACCGCAGGATTGTCAATTTCTGCAATTACCTCCGCAACTTCCGGCTCACTTTTACCGCTGGAGTTGAAACCTAAGTTATACGCTTCAAGGTTAAACCACTTGGAAAGAAGTGCCGACATACCCATGCCGTTACGGCTTGCACTTGCACCCTGCTGAATAGAACCGCCATAGACAACGATTTTTCTGTCGTCGTCAAACTTGTGCCACGGAGCAGATACCACCGCTTCGTCGTTAAGTCCGATTAAAACCTTGTCAACACCGCCATATGACGGGAAAACGATGAGGACATCAAGGTCCTGCTCTTCTTCAAGGTAAATCATTCTTCTGTCATAGAAATTCTCTGTGCCGTCAATATTCTTGGACACATCTATAAACACGAAATCCTTTCCGTCCCTTGAAAGGTAGAGGTCAAAGCTTTTCTTGGTTGTTTCCGCTGTATGAGGTGCGCGGATATGGTCAAAAAATCCCGGTTTTGCATTAAGGCTTGCCTGAATTCTTAATTCTTTAAACTTTGCGTGGAATCTTATCTGACCGCCTGCCGTTTCGTTTGCAAGTCCGTCGACCGCTTCCGGAAGAGGTTTTGACGGTGAAAGAGGCATACGTCTGTAAACCTTATCCTGACCGTAAAAAGGGAAACCGTAAAGTTTGAAAGGCTCGCTTTGAGGGTTATACCATTTCATATGCTCACACCTTTTTTTCAAATTGGTCTGCGATTTTCTTTGCATTACCGTAAAGGATTTTATACTTATCCTCATCGCTTATACGGGAGAAAAGCACACTTCCTATACCATAGTTGGGGTCGTACCAAGGCATATCTGTACCGAAAACGACCTTATCCGCACCGACCTCACGAACCATTTTATCAATGATTCCGTTGTGACGGTGAATATCGCAGATGTCAAGCATTACATTGTCGTGATTTTTCACAATATCAATCGCCCCGTCAAGCTCACCGGGAGCAGAATGTCCCATAATAAATGTAATATCGGGATATTTTTCGCAGAGCATTTTTATATGTCTGGGGCCGTTGTGGGGATCATTGTTACCCCATGTGTGAATAAGCATATAAAGCTTGTGCTTATTTGCAAACTCAAGTGCCTTCTTGTAGTTATCGCCGTCAAGGGGATAACGGTGGTATGTAGGAAGGAATTTGAGACCGATATAACCGGGAATGGTTATAACATTTTCGATATTTTCAAGAAATCTTTCCTCGTAATTTGGGTTGAAGCAGTAGTATCCCATTACTCTGCCGGGATATTTTTTCATTACCTCTTCAAGCTCGCTGTTTCCCACGTTGGGGTCGTGGAGCGCACTGTGAGGGGAGCAGAAAATTCTTTCAATGTTTTCTCTGTCCATAACCTCAATCATCTGCTCGGGTGATGAAAAAGGCATATCAGCGCCGCTGTCGGGGCCCATATGAGTATGAGCATCAATCACGGGGAAACTTACGAGTTTGCCGTTTTCCATAAATTCTTTCACAAGTTTTGATTCGTTTCTCATAATGTTACCCCTTTCATAAGATTGATGATATTTTCGGACGCAATCTTTTCTTTCGCACTCATGGGAATATCTGCACCGACAAGTGTTGCGATAGGTCCGCCGTAGTTATCCATGGGGAAGTTACTGCCGAAAAGAAGTCTCTCCGAACCGAAATGCTTATAGCAGGTTTCAAATCCGCCAAGCACCTGATAGTCACTTGTGTCTATAAATACGTTTTCGTACGCTCTCAAAAGAGGGAAGAAATATCTGTCAGAGCCCCAAAGCCCGTAGTTTGTAATAATAACGGTAAGCTTCGGAAATTCTTTCATTACTGCAAAAATGTGCTCCCAGTTGTCCTGAGGAGAAAGGTAAAGAGGAATGTTCTTTTCCACCATTACGTCAAGGATTTCTCCCATACTAATTCTGTCAAGCATATATCTGTTTCTCTGAGGGAACGCACGAAGTGCCTTTACATTGTTTTCCTTCATAGCAGGGAAAAGAATTTCAGGTGCATACTCCCCTTCTGTAAGAGGAGGAAGAATTGCCCATGTTCTGTGAAGACGCTTGTCATCCTTGGGAACTTCTTTATTAAGAAGTTCGTTACCTCTTGTAGGATGATGGGAAAACGCGCTGCTGTGGTAGCAGAATGCCTCGTCAACACCTGCAAAATCCATTTCTTCCAAAAGGTCCGCTGCGTGTTCCGCCTGCTTAACCTTTTCAATAACAGGATAATCTTCGTGGTTTATAATCAGTCTGTTGTTTGTGTCAAGACCGATTGCCGCACTACAATCAATAAATTTCATTTCATTAACCCCTTTCAAGCATTCTTACAGGATTGTCCCTGATTATAGTTTCTATATCTTTTTGGCTGATGCCGAAGTCTTCCATCATTGGAACGATGTTTTCACCGATATGGTCATATCCCCATCCGCCGTAACGGTGAAGCATACTCTTTAAGCAGATGTCGTTTGTTACAAGAATCTGCTTTGTATATCCCTTGCCAACGAGTTTCTTTATAAACTCAACTCTCTGGGTGTCGTATGCAAAGGAATCGTCAAGAAGGTTTCTGTTCTTTCTGTCAACATAGAATTCCTTGCCGAAATCGTCAAACTCGGCATAAGCACCGCGGTCAAGAATTCCCATAATATATTCTTCATCAAGTTTAACATCAATGTGGCATACAACCATCTTTTCGGGGTTTGCACCGTGCTTTATTGCATGGTCAAGTGCAGTAAGCCCCTCACGGTTAAAGAGGCAAGCGTGTATCTGCATACCGAAGCCTGTTTCTTTCTGTGCCTCTGCCGCTGCCTGAATGAATTTGAATTCAGCCTCGGTCATAGTCTTACTGCTGCCGATTTCACCTATGACACCTGCTTTTATATCTGTGCCTTCCATACCGACGGTAAGGTCATTTATAATAATCTGACGCATTTCGTCCACGGATTTTGCCTTAAATTCTTCACTTACGGAAGCATCAATATACGAGCCACAGCCTGCTACAATATGTACGCCTGTTTTTTCGGAAAGCTCTTTAAGGAAGAGAACATAATCCTTTTTTCTGCCGAAGTCAGTCGTTGTAACATCTGCAACCAGATTAAATCCGATTTTTGCAAGATTATGAAATTCCTCTATTGCGGCATCCTTATCGTCAAGCACCGCATTGTCTAAAAGAGCGTAGGGATTTCTCGATAATGCGCCGTAATTTGAAAGCGATATTTTATCGTAAAATATCCCATTATCAAGAGGGGCTACAAGAGGGCGCAAATCCGACAAAACGTGCTCGTGAGGAAGTGCAGCCTTTACAACTGAACTGTCAATGTTGCCTAAAACTGTCTGTATCACAAAAATCGCCACCTATCATAATATTCTGTTTTAAATTTAGCATATTTTGAGTATTGGCGCAATTGTTTATTCGACTTAAATTTTGAGTTTTTTTATTTTAAAAATACTAATCCCCCATAAAAAGTCATACCATTATATGAAAGGGCGATGTATATGATAGTTATTCCTCGCAGGAAGCTCGTGATTCTGATATTGTTTGCAGTTCTTTTTACCATAAGCATAGGTATTGAAAGAAATGATGAAAAAGCCGCATTTTCCGAAAGCATTACAAAGGTTATTGTAGTCGATGCAGGACACGGACTTCCCGACGGCGGTGCCGTGGGAATGAACGGAAGTATTGAAAGCGAACTGAATATAAAAATTGCAAAATTTCTTGAAAAAGAGCTGATAAAAAAAGGCTTTACGGTTGTGATGACAAGAACAGATGAAAACACAATTGCCGAGGACGGAGGCAGTATCGGCAAAAGGAAAAAAGAAGATATGTACAAACGGCTCGATATTATAAACAGCTGTGGTGCCGATATGGCCATCAGCATACATATGAATAAATTTACTGACTCAAAATACCACGGTGCACAGGTTATATATTCGGGAAACTTTCAGGAATCCAAAGAGCTTGCTTCCCATATACAGAAAAGGCTTCATAATCTCCCCGACAACAAGTCCAAACGCACCGAAGCAAAAGCACCAAAGGGGATTTTTCTTCTGAAAAACGCAAAAATTCCTGCCGTAATTGTGGAATGCGGATTTATTTCCAACTATGATGAAGAAAAGCTTCTTAACACCGAAAAATATCAAAAAGAACTGGCAAGTGTCATATTGGGCGGCATCGAAGATTATTATGAAAGGTATGGTAGCTATGAAAGTTTTCGTGACAGATAAATACAGAGTGTTTACTTTTTTTCTGATATGTGCAGTAATAGTAATGGGGGGATTTTTTGCAAGCGAAGAAACGGCAACCGTATCAAATGAATCAAGAATAATTCCCATTTACTCGGTTGGAAGAGATGACGGGAAAATCGCAATAACTTTTGACTGCGCCTGGGGTGCTGAGGATATGGAAAGTATTCTCCTAACTCTTCAGAAGCACAACTGCAAGGCAACCTTTTTTGTTCTCGGAACGTGGGCGGAGGCAAATCCCGATATAATGAAAAAGATTGTTTCCGAAGGTCACGAAATAGGCAATCACAGTTACAACCACACTCACTACACGGCTATGACACAAAACGAGATGCTTTTGGACATTGACAGGTGCAACAAAGCCATTAAAGACACATCGGGAGTTTTCCCCACTCTTTTCCGCGCTCCGTCGGGAGACTACAACAACGATGTAATTGAAGCGGCACACAGCAAAAATATGGAATATATACAATGGTCGGTGGATTCTCTTGACTGGCGCAATCTTGCCTGTGAGCAGATGCTTGAAAGAATTATTCCAAAAACTAAATCGGGCGACATACTGCTTTTCCATAACGGCACGGAGCACACCGCCCAAAGCCTTGATAAAATTTTAACCGAGCTTGAAGGAAAAGGTTTTTCATTTTTAAAGGTCAGCGACTTGATTTATAAGGAAAATTTTACTATTGACCATACGGGGAGACAGATAAAGCAATAAACAGAACAGTGACTCTAAAAAGAGTCACTGTTCTGTTTATCCATGTATCAAATTAACAAACACCAATTCAGGTCGGTTGAAAATTCTTGGTATTCGTGTACTTTCTTTCGCCAAGCCACGACTTACAATCATTTTTCTTGCTTCAAAATCATATATACCACCTGCTAATTTAGGAAAAAAACCTTGATTTGGTGCATATAATCCATTCATTATAAACGGTATTCTGAATTGACCTCCATGAGCGTGACCTGCTAAAACGAGGTCAAAATCGTATTCAAAATACTTATCTGCAAGCTCAGGACGATGCGCAATCAACAAGTTGAAGTTATTCTTTTCTAATTCTTTCCCTGCCTTTTCAAGTTGTTCTTCCCAGCTTTTATATTTGCTGTCATACACATTTACTTCAGGATCATCGATACCTGATATGAAGATTGTTTCATTGCCTACCATCAACTTATCAGTATTTCCGCGAAGAATAACTACCCCCTTTTCTACAAGAGAATCAAACATATTATACATTCTGCCACTCCACCACTCATGATTCCCGCTTACATAGTATGTTTTATACTTTTTTGCTATACTGTCAATAAAAATAACTGCATTATCGTCACCTTGTTTATCATCGAAGATATCACCACACAAAAGCACAGCATCAGGCTGATACTTATCTATTTCTGCAATGAGCTTGCTTTGATTTTCGCCATAATGACAAGAGTGTAAGTCAGTCACTAATGCAAGCTTTATTTCCTCGGTGATTTTGGGAGTTTTTATAGTGTATGCAACTGTTTTTAATCGTGTATCAAAAGCAAAAAGAATCACACCCATAATCAGTATTAAAACAAGTATAAAAACCTTTTTCTTTTTCATTAAAACACCTCAACGTTATTGTATCATAATATTTATTCCGTCGCAACATTTGTTTGAAGCACATATCCTGTCTGATAAAATCCGACAAAATAAGAGTTTAAAAAAAGATTGATTATCTCCCCTTAATCTGTTAAAATATCTCTAAGATAATATAAATCTGGGGAGATAAAATGAAAAAACCAAACTTTTTTTCAGATAAAATTGATATGGTGCTACTCGTATCAAGTGTTTTAGCGGCACTTATCGGAATATTTGTTATCAACAGCGCATCAAACACTATGGACGGACATATTAAATTTGTCCTCGTTCAGTGTGTGGCTCTTATTTTAGGAATAGGTGCTATGAGTGCAGTTATATTTTTCAGTTACAAGTATTTTGAAAAGTTAAGATTTTTGATTTTCGGGTTAGGAATCTCGCTTCTGATACTGGTACTGGCAATAGGAAAGCTTTCCAACGGTACGCAAGGATGGATTGAACTGGGTCCTATTACCGTTCAGCCCTCCGAAATTGCAAAAATCTGCTTTATCATAACACTTTCCATTCATATTTCAAAAAAGTACGACAGTATAAACGACAAAAAAACGCTTTTGGGGCTTCTCGTTCATCTTGGTTGCTACGTTGTTCCTGTAATATTGCAGCCCGATTTCGGTACTGCTATGGTGTTTGTGGTTATATTCGCATTTGAGCTTCTTTTTGCAGGACTGAGGAAGAAATACATTCTCAGCGTGTGCGGTATCGGTGCCGTTATAACACCTATCATATGGTTACTTTTGGAAGAATACCAGCGAAACAGAATTATTTCCCTTTTCTTCCCCGAAAACGACCCCACAGGAAGCGGCTACCATGTGTTACAGTCAGAACTTGCATTGGGAAGCGGTATGATATGGGGACGCGGCTACATGCAAGGACCACAAACCCAGTACGGCTACCTGCCTGAAAGGCATACGGATTTTGTTTATTCCGTAATTGGTGAGGAATTCGGACTTATCGGCGCGCTGATTGTGGCTGTGATACTCTTTATTATTGTGTACCGCTGTTTTGACAATGCGAAAAGCTGTTCACACGATACTTTCGGTGAAATGATTTGCATCGGTGTAGGGTCTATGATGTTTTTCCATGTGCTGGAAAACATCGGAATGTGCCTTGGCATTATGCCTATTACCGGTATTCCCCTTCCCTTTATAAGCTACGGAGGAAGTAACCTTGTAACCTGCTTTATTGCAATAGGGCTTGTACAGAATGTACGAATGAGGCGAAGGGCAACAAAATTTGATTTTGATATAGAGACACTTGAATAGCAAATAAAGAATCCATCCATACACACTTTATGGATGGATTTACTTTTTAAAGTATAATCCCTATACTTTTATTGATAATTCCGCGGAGTCGCATAGAACGGTGTACTTTTGGGAGCCAAAAGTACCAAAAACGCGGGGGTTCCGATTCCCCCGCACCCCTGAAACGGCCTCGCAGGGGCGTAAGCTTTTTTGGTGTGAGGTTCTTTAACTGCCGATTTATGTTTTTGAAACTTCCTCGCCTTTGCGACACCTAAATGCATTGATAAACTTATTATCAGGCATTTATAAATTCTGTCCGCCTGCAGAGGAAAATGATGCGGACAGAATTTTGTCGGTCGGCTTCGTTGTTTCAAAAACCGTACTTTGTGCGGATAAGCAATATGTACTTATTATAAAAATCTTATTCTTCATATTTACAAATTTCAAAATTTATGTTACAATAGCTATGCTACATAATTATACTTACAATAGGGTAGGAATATTTTTTTGTCACAAAGTGTATGCTAACTTAGCAAAAGCATACACTCTGCGATTATAACTTTGTGACAAAGTATGTAAGTATAAGTGTGTAGCAACCTTATGTCAGAGTCGTATGTTTTTCATGTGTGACTTCTGATATGGGAGTCACACATTTTTTATTTTATAGGAGGGATTTTATGAAAAAGAGAGTTCGAACATTATTTTTGAGTATTATACTCGTAATTTCAATGTTTGCAGGAAACGTAGTTTTAGCAGCTGTACCAAACTATTTAGAAGGTACTGAAGATGTTGTTGTCAGCCTGCAAATTAACGACCCTTTAATGGAAGTAAATGGCATCGAAACAGAAATAGATGCAGGACGTGGAACTAAACCCTTGATAGTAGGCGGACGGACTCTCGTTCCAATAAGAGCTATTATAGAGGCTTTTAATGGAAAAGTTGGTTGGAATGGCGATACTCAAACAGTAGAGCTTACAATGGGTAATGACATCATTACCCTCGTTATTGACAGTCAGACAGCCTATCTAAATGACAACGCGCATACTCTTGATGTATCTCCTACCATTATAAATGGCCGCACTATGCTCCCCATTCGCTTTATTGCAGAAGGATTTAACCTTGGTGTAGCATGGGAAAGCGATACACAGACAGTTACTCTGGTAAGAAATTATCTTGACCAACAAGAGTATGACTATTTAATGAGTGTTATTCCTACATATTCCGGTTCACCATATATACAGATAAACGGGGGAAAACCATTATTTAAAGAATTTGAAATTATTGGCGGTTCATTTGAATATTACAGCAAACTTGACACTTTTGGTCGTTGTAATGTTTGCATGGCTTCCGTGGCTCATGATTTAGCACCTACGGATGACAGGGAAAGTATCGGCTCCGTGACCCCCACGGGATGGATAAACAAGACATATGATACTGTTCCAGGAAAATATCTGTATAACAGATGTCATTTGATAGGATACCAGTTAACAGGTGAAAATGCTAATAATAAAAACCTCATCACAGGAACAAGGTATTTAAACATAGAGGGTATGCTCCCATTTGAAAATATGATTGATAGTTATGTAGAGAAAACAGGAAACCATGTCGTTTACAGGGTAACACCCGTTTTCAAAAATAACAATCTTGTTGCAGACGGTGTGTTGATGGAAGCCTTTTCAGTAGAGGATGACGGACGAGGAATTTCTTTCTGTGTATATTGTTACAATGTACAACCTACTATTGTAATTGATTATTTAACAGGAGCAAGTAGTCTGGAAAATAATATTCCCGATATACCTTTTGAAGAAACACCTGAAAATATTATTCCTGACATCCCAGTTGTAGAAGTTCCTGAAAGTTCTCCCGCTGAACAAGTCGGAACAAAAATTTACCGCACACCCACTGGCAAAAGATACCATCTTGATGCAGAATGCGGTGGTAAAAATAGTTACGAGGTTACAATGAATGAAGCATTGAGTGCAGGTCTTACTCCCTGTTCAAAATGTGCAAAATAAAGTCAAACCACCGCTGAAAAATTCTCAGCGGTGGTTTTTTATATTTCTTCAGGTTCAAACATCGGCATCATCTGGAGCTTGAAAAGGTTCATTTTATGCAGGCGGTCGATTCTTTCTTTTTTCTCCAAATCGTCGATTTCGCCTGTGCGGATATATTTATCAAGCATTGCGTAGGTGAAGCCCAGGTTATCCTCATCCGTCTTGTCGCAAAGTCCGTCAATGGGAACTTTTTCAACAAGCTCGTAAGGAAGTCCCATCAGGTGTCCGATTTCCTTAAGCTCGGTTACGGTGATTTTTGCAAGGGGCGAAAAATCGCCTGCCGCATCGCCGTAGCGTGTGGAATAGCCTACCCAATCCTCGGACAAATTGCAGGTGTTTGCAACACGTCCGTTAAAGCATTGCGAAACAGCGTAGAGTGTTGCCATACGAATTCTCGGAGGAAGATTTACATTCGCCTGATTTGTAAGCTCAATTTCATCAGGGAATGCACCTTTAAGACCCTCGATTGCATCCTTGACGTTGATTACAAAATGCTTTATTCCAAGATGCTCCACAAGTTTGTATGAACAGGAAATATCAGCCTGTTCACCACAGGGCATAAGGACACCGATTACACGGTCTTTGCCCAACGCTTCCACGCAAAGTGCTGCTACAATGGAGCTGTCCTTACCACCTGAAATGCCTACAACAGCGTTGCATCCTTTTCCGTTTTCTTCAAAGAATTTACGAATCCACTCTACACATTCGTCTTTTACTTTTTGTGCATTAAACATATTATCACCTTATAATGATTCTATTTTGTCAGCCATACTATCGAGCCATTCGCCCTCGAAAAGCTCAATCATTCCCTTATCGCAACCCTTTGCAAGCTTTGTATCAATAGGAAGACGGGAAACTGTATCAATACCGTACTTCTCTGCAAGAGCCTCGATGTGACTCTCACCGAAAATGCTGTGTTTCTTTCCGCAATCGGGACATTCAAAATATGACATATTTTCAACGATACCCAAAATCGGGATATTCATCATTTCAGCCATTTTTACAGCCTTGCCCACAATCATTTCAACAAGTTCCTGAGGAGATGTTACCACAACTATGCCGTCTACGGGGATTGACTGGAAAACAGTAAGCGGAACATCACCCGTTCCAGGAGGCATATCAACAAACATATAATCCACATCGCCCCAGATAACGTCTGTCCAGAACTGCTTAACTGTTCCTGCTATGACAGGACCGCGCCATATAACAGGGTCTGTATCATTTTCAAGAAGGAGGTTAACAGACATTATCTTCGTACCGAGCTTACTCTTTACGGGGAAAAGTCCGATATCGCTTCCGTCTGGTCTGTCTTTTATTCCGAATGCCTTGGGAATTGACGGACCTGTTATATCAGCATCCAGAATGGCGGTGCTATTTCCTCTTCTCTGCATACTTACAGCAAGAAGGGATGTTACCATAGACTTACCTACTCCACCCTTACCGCTTACGATACCGATAATTTTCTTTACCTTTGTAAGCTCATGTGGTGTTTCGATAAGGCTCTGGGGGTCTTTTCTGCTACTGCAGTCCTTTCCGCATTCTGAACAGTTATGATTACAATTTTCACTCATTTTTATTCCTCCAAAAATTTTATTTTACTATAATCTGACAAGAGCGCATTGTTTCAAGCGCCGCTTCGTGCTTTTCGGGAGTTACACCTGCACAGCAGGAGGAATCCACGCTGATATTTATATCGGGGTAGTTAGCTTTCAGTATAAGTGCATTTGACACTACACAGATATCGGTACAAAGACCGATAACTTCAATTTCTGCGTCGTCCATTTCGTTTTCTTCCGCAAGCACGAAAGGAAGGTCTATACTTCCAAAAGTGATTTTTTCGACTTCTGTGTATGATTTTTTATCGAGTGCCGCCTGTACCTTTTCGTTAAGCTTCCAACCGTCTGTATCTCTTACACAATGAACAACGGGAAGATTTTTTCCCTCGTCTGTTTCCAGATAATCTTCAAAGTGTGTGTCGTAGGTAACATAGATTGAGCCGTCGAAATCTTCAATCTTTTTAACAACATTGTCAACGATTGCCTGCGCCTCTTTTGTTCCGAGAGCACCGTCGACAAAGTCTTTCTGCATATCGACTACTACAAGAATTTTTTGCATAAAATGACCTCCTAAAATTCAAATGTTGCTTTGCCGTCCTCAAGCTTTAACACCGCCGAGAAAGGTTTTCCGCTTTTTTTGGAAATAAATCCGTCAATCTTGTCTGTTTTTCCGTTTTCTAAAAGCATCTTCATGTGCGAAACGGAAATAACACGGTCAAGAATTACATTATTTACGCTGAATTTACAGCCGTCCTTATATTTGTCACAACCGTAGCCGAATTTTGTACGGACAACATTTCCTCCGCAAAGGGGACATACGCCCACATTATCACCCACAAATCCGTCGTCGGTGTCTTTCTCTTCACGGTTGAACACTTTATTAATTTCATTCTCCGTCAAAAGAATGCTGTCTTTAACGGTGATTTCACCTTTATACACTTTTTTGAGGGCTTGTCCCAGGTAGGATGTTTTGTATTTATCCATACTTATTCCCATACGGCTGAGCGATACTATGAGGTATTCACCGTCAGGCAGAATGGTGTACACATCTTTTTTCAGAGAGATGTATTTACTTTTTATTGCATTCTCAATAATACCCGTTCGGGTAGCTTCCGTTCCAAGCTCCAGCCCCTCGAAAATTGCGCGGTATTCCTCGGCATCATCCTCGTTCTGAGCGTTTGCCTTTTCCTCACGGAAGGGATTTTTCAGGTAGTTATTAAGTGTTTCAATTGTATAATGCTTGGGCGGTGATGTTTCCTTCTCCTTGGGAGTAAAGTTCACATCTATTATATCACCTTTTTCAAGGTTTGGAAGTATTTTATCTTTTTTATTGTAATCGTCATACTTTGTCCAGCCGGGCTCTAAGATAACTGTACCCTTGAGGGTGAATTCCTCCATACCGCCAACATCAATTTTTATCTCATTTTTCTGAGCAATACATTCTTCACTGCAGAAAACTGCCACAAACCTGCGCATAATGGTAGAATATACCTTTGCCTCTTCTTCGGAAAGTGCTGTTTTTGCAGGAATTTTGTATGTTGGAGTAAGTGCAGAATGGGACTCAATTTTACTATCATCAAAAATAGTCTTTCCGTCCTTGAATTTAACAGGATAACCCAATTTTTCAACCGCTGAAAGAATCTGCTTCACCTTTCCCTTTTCCGCTGTTGCCATATATTCCGAATTTGTACGGGGATATGTAACGTATCCCTTTTCATAAAGTCCCTGTACAATTCTGAGGCTTTCATCCATAGGCATTTTATATTTTTTGCCGAGGACATTCTGAAGTTTTGTCAGCGAGAAAAGTTTACCCGGTGAAAGAGTATCTTTCTTCGTCTTTTTACTTGTTACAACGCCCTTTGCCTCGTTATATTTATTACAAAGCTCCTGCGCCTTTGAAAGAGAGTTTTTGTCGAACTTTTCCTTACTTGTAAGCTCGACCTCTCCGCCGCCCTGCTCCGTAAGGCTGTATGGAGCGTAATAAATGTCGGGCTTAAAATTACGGATTTCCATATCGCGGTCGTAAATCGCCTTTACGATAGGAACAATAACTCGTCCTACACGCATAAGTGTGCCTGTTTTAAGTGTTGCATAGCGTGTAAGGTTTACACCGTAAAGCCAGTCAATAAATGTACGGGCATAGCCCTCTTTTGCAAGGTTATCGTAGGAAGCTTCCTCTTTCATTTCCGAAAGTCCCTGCATAATGGTTTCCTCTGTCTGATCGGGAAGCCACAACCTCATAAACGGCTTTTTACATTCCGTTTTCATTACGCAGGTGCGTACAATTATTTCACCTTCACGGTCAGCATCGCCTGCGTTTATTATCTGGGTAACATCCTCACGGTTACATAGGTCTTTTATAGTGTTAAACTGCTCCCTTACACCGCTGTCTACCTGCTTTTCCTGATTTTTCTTCAGCTCAAACTCAAACTTTTCCGGGAAGCATGGAAGATTTTTCATAGTCCAGCGGTTTTCACCGTCGGGATTGGGCGAATAATGCTCTATATCAGCCAATGAAAACAGATGACCGAAAGCCCAGGTTACAATATAACCGCCGCCCTCAAAATGGCGGGGGTGTTTTTTCATGTTACCGATTGCCTGTGCAATATTTCTTGCAAGGCTCGGCTTTTCGGCAATAATCAGTTTCATGTTATTTCCTCTTAATATCAATTTAAAGGATTTCATCCTTTTTATCCGTGAATTTGCCTCGGATGCGCGGGGCATATGTTCTTTTGTAACCAAAAGAACGAAAAGTTCCGGGGTTCCGATTCCTGTCAAGAGTGACATGGTTTACATTTTGTTCGAGCACATAGTTTACACTTTTTCTATGTCTCTTGGGTCATTTTCTATAAGATACGCTCTTCTAAAAACAAACTTTTTTTCATTAATGTTTATTC
>SVJW01000025.1 GCA_015068735.1 Oscillospiraceae bacterium | reverse complement strand
TACTTTGAATCGCTCGGTATCAAAAAGGGAGATACGGTAATGCTTGTATTAAAGAGACATTATCAGTTCTGGTTCTGTATGCTTGCACTTCATAAAATCGGTGCTATCGCAATCCCTGCAACAAATCAGCTTGTGGAACATGATTTTGATTACAGATACAAAGCCGCAAGAGTAAAAGCAGTAGTATGTACGGCGGACGGTGATGTATCAACTGAGGCTGAAAAGGCAGCCGCAAATTACCCCGGAATGGTAAAGGTTTTAGTTGGCGGCGAAAAAGACGGCTGGCACAATTTCAATGTTGAAATGGAACGTTTCAGCACACATTTTGACCGCACCGAAAACACACCCTGCGGAAATGATCCGATGCTTATGCTCTTTACCTCCGGCACAACCGGTTATCCGAGAATCGCGACACATTCGTACAAATATGCGCTTGGTCATTATCCGACTGCAAAGCATTGGCATAATGTAAATCCTGACGGACTTCACTTTACAATTTCCGATACAGGCTGGGGTAAAGCTCTCTGGGGTAAGCTCTACGGTCAGTGGCTTTGTGAAGCGGCGCAGTTTACCTATGACTTTGACAGATTCCATTCAGAAGACATTCTTCCGATGTTTGCAAAATATCATATCACAACCTTCTGTGCACCGCCTACAATGTACCGCTTCTTCATCAAAGAGGATTTGTCAAAATATGACCTTTCTTCAATCGAATATGCAACAACAGCAGGCGAGGCATTAAATCCCGAGGTATTCAATCAGTTCAAGAAAGCAACAGGACTTACCATTATGGAAGGTTTCGGGCAGACAGAAACAACACTTTCTATCGCAAACTTTGTCGGCTCAACACCGAAAATCGGATCAATGGGAAGACCCAGTCCGCTTTACGATGTTGTTGTGCTTGATCCTGACGGCAACGAATGCAGGACAGGTGACACCGGTGAAATCTGTATCCGCGTAAAGGATAATGTTCCCTGCGGTCTCTTCATCGGATACTATCTTGACGAAGAAAAGACAAATGAAGTATGGCACGACGGATACTATCATACAGGTGACCAGGCAACAATGGACGAAGACGGCTACCTTTGGTATGTGGGCAGAATCGATGACGTTATCAAATCATCGGGCTACCGTATCGGACCGTTTGAAATCGAGAGTGTTATCATGGAGCTTCCTTACGTTCTGGAATGTGCAATCACTCCCGTTCCCGATGAAGTACGCGGTCAGATTGTAAAGGCGACCATCGTACTTGTTAAAGGAACTGAAGGCACAGACGAGCTTAAAAAAGAAATCCAGGAATATGTTAAAACACATACTGCTCCTTACAAATACCCCAGAATCGTTGAGTTTGTGGATGAACTCCCCAAGACAATCAGCGGTAAGGTAAGACGAGTTGAAATCCGCAAAAACGATCTGGAGAAAATGAAAAAATAATTATATAGACGAGGTGGTAAAGTGAAAAAGACCTATGTAACATCTATGCCAAACCATATTGGTGCATTTTTAAAGGCGAGTAAATGCTTTTCACAGCTTGGAATAAATATTACCCGTGTAAGTTATAACAAAGCGGTTGATTCACACACCTTGTTCATTGATGCGGAAGGCACAGAAGAGCAATTAAAGAAGGCAGACACCGAGCTTCGGGAAATAGGGTATCTGCAAGGAAATGCAAACAAAACAAGCATTGTATTGATAGAATTTTGCCTACGGGATATTCCGGGGAGTGTAACAGATGTACTTCAGCTCATAAATGAATTTAATTTCAATATTTCGTATATCAGCTCGCAGGAAAACGGGACGGATTATCAGTACTTTAAAATGGGACTTTACGTTGATGACTATGATAAGATTTCAGAATTTCTGAAAGAAGCCGAAAAGCTTTGCAAGGTCCGTGTGATAGACTACAACAGTTCCGAAAAGGTGTATGATAACAGTATCTTTTATAACACCTATGTTATGGGGTTGTCAAAGACAATGGGGCTTTCCGAGGAAGTAAGTCGCAAGCTTTTGGTTCACGTCAACCTTGCAATGCAAACACTTGATGAACAAGGATTGTCACCGTATCGTACGTTTGACAGTATAAGCAAGTTTGCAGAGCTTTTAGGCAGGTCAAAGGGCAAAAATTTCAATCCTCGTATAAGCACTCATAAGATAACGGACAATACGGAGATAACTCTGATTGAGCCGCCTTGCGGAAGTAATACCATAATCATAAAAAGCAATGATAAGGTGTTGTTTGTAGACAGCGGATACGCTTGTTACAGCGATGAGATGTTTGAAGTAATTAAAAAAACAGTTCCGTCGTTTGAAACTATGGAAAAAACTGTACTTGTAACTCACGCTGATGTAGACCATTGCGGACTGCTGCCGATGTTTGACAAGATAATTGCAAGTACAAAAACGGCAAATTGCCTAAAAAATGAATACGAGGGGAAAAACGGATACAGAGAAGAAAATCCTCTTCACAAACCGTATATTAACATCTGTAAAATCCTCACTTCGTATAAAGCGGTAAATCCCGAAAAGATAACGGCTATGTGGAATGATGTATCGGATCTGAGGCAGCCGCTTACTCAAATCGGGTTCTTCGACTTTGAAGAATTGCATTTTGAGGTATACGAAGGGAAAGGAGGTCATTTGCCGGGTGAAATTGTGTTGATAGATTATGCAAAGCACATTACAATTACAGGTGATATTTATATCAATACACACGGTTTAACGGTAGAGCAGGCAGAATATAACCAATATGCACCCATACTGATGACCTCGGTTGACACCGATTCAAAGCTGTGCCTTGAGGAAAGAAGAGCGATTATAGAGCGACTTGGCGTCGGTCAATGGCAGATATTTGGTGCACACGGCTTTAAAAAAGATTACTCGGTTAATAATTAAAAAATGTCAGTGATGAATTATCATCACTGACATTTTTTAATTTAAGTTAGTATGACACGCTACTGCCTTACCGAGTATGCGTATATTTTTACATTGTTTTTTTGTGTAAATCATTGGTTTGTACTTGGGGTTTTCGGAAATAAGCGTCACGGCATCGTCCGTAATATAAACTCTTTTAAGCGTTGCCTCATCCTCAACCAGAACTGCGGCAATTTCGCCGTCATCGACGCTGTCCTGCTTCCTTATAAATACAATATCACCGTCTTTTATGCCTGCACCAATCATTGAATCTCCTTTGACTTTCAGGCAGAAGTCTGCTTTTGTATCATTTATGGGGGAGAAATACTCGCAATCCTCTGTGGCAAGTATTGGCTGACCTGCCGCAATCTTACCAAGCAGGGGGAGGGCATTGCCCTCTGAAACCTTTCCCTCATTATCCTCCCAACCCATAAGGTAGGAGGGGGAACAATTAAATATTCTTGCCATCTCAAGCACAGTTGTCTGCTTGAGATTTTTTATTTCTCCGCTTTCGTATCGCTGTGCTGTCGCTTCCCGAACCCCAAGAGCATTGGCAAGCTCCAATAATGTCATACCGCATTCCAGTCGGCATTTTTTTATTCTTTCATGTAATTTCATAATTATATAGTCCTTTCAATAATAAGTTGAGTGGGTAGACTCCCCTCGACTTTAAGGGCTTCCGACATAATTATACTATTTTCTTACGCAATATGCAAGAAAAATTTTAAAAAACTTACGTAAAAAGTATTGACAATCGTCAAACACCCTATTATACTGACTTACGTAAAACGTAAGGTGAACAAAAGTTTGTTTAAAAACTTACACGAAAGGAAAGATGCGAAATGAAATATTACGGTAAGTTTTGTATTGTATGCGGCAGAAGAATTCCGGAACTTTCCCTAAGGAGAAGAACCTGCAGCGAGTTTTGTCGTGCTCGTTATAAATGCGGATATGCTCCATATAAAAACTGCAAGGAACTTCCTTACGATGACCTGACTTCCATTCAGGAGGAAGCACAGAAAGCAGGAATGAGTTACGGAAAATATATGGCAATGAAATATAAAAAGGAGAGTGAAAAGTTATGCCGATGATGATGCAATGCCCTTTTTACAAAAGGGACAATTACCTGAAACTTTATTGCGAGGGCGGAACGCTCAAGTTCCCCGATGCAAATGCAAGAAGCGAATATGTGCTTGGCTACTGTGCAAACAGTTACAATTGGAGAAAATGTCCGATTGCCCACTGTCTTGAAAATTATTATTTCAGAAAGGAAGAAAAGTAATGGATTATAAAAACGAGATAGCACGCCGTGACAAGAAAATTGAGGATTTAAAAAAGGAAATAAAAGCTAAAAACGAGGAAATAGCAGCAATGCACGAACTACTTGACTGTGCGGCGGCAAATATAATGGTTTTGGTGAAAGAGGCAGACGAGATTGTAAGCATTTCCAAAAAAGCGGTAAGTGAAGCTTTGGGAAAATATAGCCTTAAAGCAAAAGACGACGGTAACGGAAACTATATTCTGGAGATTTTGGGCGAATGAACGTAGTTTGGACACCGCAACCAAGGCAAAAGGTATTTATGCAACGCCCTGAGCATGAAGCTCTATACGGTGGTGCAGCGGGGGGTGGAAAAAGCGACTGTGCCATTGCAGAGGCTCTCCGTCAGGTGCATATTCCTCATTACAGAGGATTGATTTTAAGAAAGACGTACCCCCAACTTTCCGAAATGGTTGACCGAAGCAGGGAGATTTATCTTCCGTCCTTTCCCGATGCGAAGTATAACGATCAGAAACACAGTTGGACATTTCCAAGCGGTGCAAAAATCTACTTCGGCGCAATGCAACATACCAAGGACAGAACAAACTATCAGGGAAAGAGATATGATTTTATCGATTTTGACGAGCTTACTCATTTTACATGGGACGAGTACAGCTATCTTTTTTCCCGTAATCGTCCCAACGGTCCGGGAACGCGTTGTTATATCCGCGCACAGGCAAACCCCGGCGGAATAGGTCACGGCTGGGTAAAAGAAAGATTTATATCTCCTGCACCGCCCATGACCCCCATCTACGAGGATGTAAAAATAATTTTTCCCGACGGAAAAAGCGAGATAAGACGTCAGAGCAGGATATTCGTTCCGTCAAGCGTTTTTGACAACAAAATTCTTATGGAAAACGATCCCGATTACATAACGAGGCTTGCATCCCTTCCCGAAAACGAAAAACGGGCGCTTTTATATGGTGATTGGGATAGTTTTTCAGGGCAGGTTTTTACCGAGTGGAGAAACAACCCCGACGGTTATGCAGCCAGAAAAAATACTCATGTAATACCGCCTTTCAAAATTCCTCATTCATGGAAACTATACCGCGGATTTGACTTTGGTTATTCAAGACCTTTTTCTGTTGGTTGGTATGCGGTAGACCACGACGGAAGATTATACCGAATTCGTGAGCTATACGGGTGTACGGGAACGCCTAACGAGGGAGTACGGTGGGAGCCTGCAGAAATTGCAAGACAAATTAAGAGAATAGAAAGAGAAGATATCAACATCAAAGGCAGATATATAACCGGTATTGCCGATCCGTCAATTTTTGACGAGAGCAGGGGCGAGAGTGTTGCTCTGATGATGGAGCGAGAGGGAATATTCTTTGAAAAGGCGGACAACACCCGTATTGCAGGGAAAATGCAGATGCATAACAGATTATCTTTTGATGAAAACGGAATCCCCATGCTTTATATTTTCAGCACTTGCAAACATTTCATAAGGACAATTCCGTCCCTTGTATACAGTCAGGTTGACGTGGAGGATATCGACACAACTCAGGAGGATCACATCTACGACGAGGTCAGATACATAGCAATGGCAAACCCCATAAATCCTCCGAAAAAAGAAACGCCGATAAAAATTTATAACCCATTGGAGGTGGATGGTTACGGAGAATACAACTTCTACAGATAGAGAAATGAAGATTGCTGACAAGCTTCTTGGGGTGCTTGACAAGGCAATTAAAGACAAGGAACAGTTCTACCGCTATATTGTAAAGGAAAAGAACGGCTCCGACAGCGGGGAAGAAGAACGCATTTTCGGGAAAATGGATATGCAGGCATTTAATAATGCCATAAAAGCACTGGACTCTTTGGCGGAAATAAAAAGAGGTATAACAGGAGATACATCCTGCATGGAGTCAGGTGAAAGAGAAGAAAAAGAAACGGGAGTAGTAATACTTCCCGAAGTGGAGGAAGAAAAATGAAATTAACTGATTTTTTCAAGGAAAAAGAAGCCGCAGCTTCAAGGCGGAAAATAGGAAAAGAAGAAATAGCCGTCGCATCTGAAGTTCTGCGTGATTACAAAAACGCAAAATCAGCTTTAGAAAGCAGAATTGTGGAAGATGAGCAATGGTGGAAATTGAGGCATTGGGACACTTTTGACAAGGAGAAAGGGACAAAAACAAAAAGTGTCAGCGCATGGCTTTTTAATGCAATTTTAAATAAGCATGCCGATGCGATGGACTCTTATCCCGAAGCAAACGTTCTTCCCAGAGACCGTGACGATGTGGAAGAAGCCAACAAGTTGTCAGGAATTTTGCCTGCTATTATGGAACACAACAATTTTGAGCAGATCTACTCTGACAACTGGTGGTACAAGCTGAAACACGGATGCTGTGTTTACGGAGTTTTCTGGAACAGCGAAGCGGAAAACAGGCTGGGAGATATACAGATTAAAAAAATTGACCTTCTTAATATTTTCTGGGAGCCGGGAATTAATGACATTCAGAAAAGCCGGAATCTTTTCATAGTAGACCTCAAGGATAAGGATGTCTTAGAAAGTGAGTACCCATCTCTCCGCGGGAAAGCTATGGAAAGTTCTATTGATATAAAACAGTACATATATGACGAGCAGGTGGATGTTAAGGATAAGGTGCTGGTTATTGACTGGTATTACAAGGTTCGTAACGCAAACGGAAAGACGGTTTTGCATTACTGTAAGTTTGTGGGCGACAATGTACTTTTCGCATCTGAAAATATGGAGGAGTACCGAGAACGCGGTTGGTATGACCACGGGGAATATCCCATTGTCACAGATTGTCTTTTCCCTGAAGAGGGAACACCGGTAGGCTCTGGATTTGTAGCTATAACAAAAAATCCACAGATGTATATAGACAAGCTCAATGATGCTATTTTAGACAACGCAATTATGTCAGCGAAACCGCGATACTTTGCAAAAATATCAGCAGGCGTAAATGAACAGGAGTTTCTGGATTGGTCAAAACCCATTATCCATGTGGAGGGAGATATTAACGAGGAAAGGCTTCGTCCGATTAATGTAGCACAGCTTCCGCCGTCTGCGGTAAATGTTTTGCAGATGAAAATAGACGAACTTAAAGAAACCAGTGCCAACACCGACTTTAGCCGAGGCAGTGCAGCCGGTGGTGTAACGGCTGCATCAGCAATTGCAGCACTTCAGGAGGCTGGTAATAAGGTATGCAGAGATATGCTGAAAACTACATACCGTGCCTATACACTGATAAATTATCTGTGTATCGAGCTTATACGCCAATTCTATACGGAAACGCGAAGCTTCCGTATAGGAACACCGGACGGCGGATATCAATTTTCCGATTACAGTAATAAAAATCTGATTCCGAGTAAGGACAACGAAATTTCTCACCGCAAACCGGTGTTTGACATTGCTGTAAAAACGCAGAAAAAGAGCCCATACACCAGACTTTCACAAAATGAACTGGCAAAGGAACTTTTCGGATTGGGATTTTTCAATCCCGAAAACAGGACTCAGGCACTTGCTGCATTGGAAATAATGGATTTTGAGGGAAAACGTGCCATAGAAGAAAAAATAAGAGAACTTTCACAAAACGAAAGGGTGTAATGATATGAAAGAAAAAAAGGAAAAAAAGTTTATCTCTTCTGCCGAAAGCGCGCAGGCAGAAGATAATATAAAGGCTGAAAAAAAGGCGGAAGTCAGCCAGCCGCCAACGGGCGATGAAAAAAGCTTTGACGCCGGAAGCACAAGGGACAAGGAAGCTGAATTTGATGCCCTGATTGAAAACGAATATAAGGAACAGTTTTCAAAAAAGGTGCAGAAAATTATCCGCAAAAGACTCAGGGAGGTGAAAGATTTGAAGGAAGAAAATATGAAAAATGATACTGAAATCGGTACAAACAAGGAAGACCTTTTAAGAAGACTTACTATGGAAAACAGTTTTCTTAAGAAACGCCACGAAGATGAACTCAAAATTATGAAGCTTCGCGGCATGGCGCAGAAACTCAGAGAACAGGCAGCGGAGACAAAGGAGATATATCCCGAATTTGACTTTGAAAAAGAGATAAAAAATCCTGAATTTATGAGGCTTCTCAATCTTGGAGTAAGCGTCAAAAATGCATATGAGGTTGCAAATATTGATGCAATCCTTGAAAACAATACCAGAACTGCAGAAAAAAAGATTGTTGATTCAATCCGTTTCAAAGGGAACCGACCCATAGAAAACGGCAGCGAGGGTACAACAGGCATTTTACTTTCAGGCAACGCATCTAAGCTTTCCAGAAAAGAGAGAGCAGAGCTTGCGAAAAGAGCTGCCAAGGGTGAAAGAATCAGTTTATGAAAATTTATGAAAAAATGGAGGACTAATTAATGTACAAATTTAATTTGCAGCACTTTGCTGCAGGCGATGTTGTCAATACGACAGCAGGCATTACAAATGCCAACACAGGAGAACATACTCCAAATAACGGAGAAGGCGGACTCTCAGGGGAAATGAGAATCTATTACTCCGATTATCTTATTGATATGGCGGAACCGAAGCTTGTTCACGACCAGTTCGGACAGAAATGCCCCATTCCCAAAAATGGCGGTAAGACTATTGAATTCAGAAAGTTTGACCCCCTTCCCAAGATGACAGATCCTCTTCAGGAAGGCGTAACTCCTGACGGTCAGAAGCTTGATATGAAGACCGTATCTGCAGAGGTTAAACAGTATGGCGGTTTTGTTGAACTTTCCGATATTCTTTTGCTCACAGCCATTGATAATAATCTTGTTCAGGCTACAAAGCTCCTCGGCGGTCAGGCAGGCAGAACTCTTGATACTATTACAAGAGAAGTTCTTGCAGGCGGTACAAATGTTCAGTATGCAGAGGGCCAGGTGGAAAGCCGTGGCGAACTTGTCGGTGGTAAGGAAGAGGGCAACCACTACCTTACAGTTGACGCTATAAGACGTGCGGTAAGATACCTCAAGAAGATGAATGCTGAAACAATTAACGGCAGCTATGTGGGTATTATTCATCCTGATACATCCTATGACCTTATGAGCGACCCCAAGTGGATCAACGTAAAGACATATTCAGATCCTGAGGGAATCTATCAGGGCGAAATCGGTAAGATTGAAAATGTCCGCTTCGTAGAAACTTCCGAAGCAAAGGTGTTTGAGGGCGAAGGGGCAGACGGTGTGGATGTTTATTCGACTCTTATCATCGGTGATAACGCATATGGTACAACAGAAATTGCAGGAGGCGGTCTCCAGCATATTGTTAAGCAGCTTGGCTCTGCAGGTACTGCCGATCCTCTTAATCAGCGTGCTACTGCAGGCTGGAAGGCTACCAAGGCGGCTGTAAGACTTGTTGAACCTTATATGATTCGTATTGAAACGGCAGCAAGCTTCTGATAAAGAAAAAATGATAATCCCTCAATTGGCAAAGCCAATTGAGGGAAACATTGAAAGGAGTAAATAAATTATGGCAACAAATAAAGACTTGAAGGCAAAAGCCACAAACGATAAAAATGCATTGGTGGAAATTGAGCTTTTCCGTGATAACAGAGACTACAAGGACGATGTTTTCGTGGCGGTAAACGGTGAAAGCTGCGTAATTGCACGCGGTAAAAAGGTAATGGTGAAGAAAAAGTTTGCCGATGTAATTGCGCAGTCTATGAGCCAGGATGTTAAGACCGCAAGACTTATGGATAATAAGTCTGAAGAGTATTTCACGGAAGCCGCCGCAAGAAACATATAAAAGGAGGTCTTTTATATGGGCAGCTTTAATTTAGGACGTATAAAAGGCGCAAAAGGCGACCGCGGAGAAACAGGACCAAAGGGCGACACAGGTGCAAAAGGTGAGAAGGGTGATACAGGAGATAGCGGAAGAGATGGACTTACCCCTGTTTTTAAGGTTGGAGGGACCGCGACCCTTGCTCCGGGAGAAAAAGCATATGTGGAAATTGATACGGAAAATCCGGCAGAACCGGTTATTTATTTCCGTATTCCCGCCGGATTCGACGGAAAGGATGCCTCAGGAGATATGCTTGCTTCTGTTTATGACTCCGAAGGCATTAAGGAGGATATTTATACATACGCAAATAACCTTTTCGATAACTGTGTTAAGACGGTGGGCGGTAATCTCATCGGAGCGTTAAAAGCTACCGAGACCTCTCTTCTTGACGGCTCGGTACGAAACATTTCTGCACGGAGTTCTTTACCTGAAAGCGGAGCAGAAGGGGACATTTGCATAATTGTGGCAGATAATAATTCTAAAAGACTGGAAGAGTGCGAAGAAGGAACAGTATTTCTTATTGAAGAAAACGGTAAGGAACAGCCCTATATAATTGTGGCAAAAAATCACTACCAAAAAAACAGCGTTACTTTAATAAGAAAGTACCTTTCCCCTCACAGAGGGCGATTCAGCAACCCTAAAAAAACAGCTTATGCCATGTGTGAAGCAGATGTTTTTTTGGAAAGTATGTTCAGAAATTCTTTTTCGGATGAGCTTAAAAAGAATATGATTGCTGCAGAAGTTGAAACAGCTGTATACAGATATTGTTTCCTTTTAAGCAAGAGAGATTTTATGGATTTAAATTATTTGAGTATCGAAGCAAACAGAAAAGCAGGAAAAGCTAAGGGATCAGATTACGAGCAGTATATTACACGCTCTATTGACAGTCAGGGGAGTGTGGTAACCGTCGGCACAACGGGAAGCTTTTCAACGGTTTCGCAGACGACAGAATTGTATTACAGACCGGCAATTGTACTGCCTTCTTACCTGGAAGTTGTAAACACGGTGTATGACGAGCTTTCAGCTATTAAACTGCATGAAACAAAACCGGGAATATATATGTATATTCAGGGAGAATGGAAGGAGTGTGCATGCTTATGACAATAAATTTCGTGATAGAGCATGTTGCAAAGCTTCATCCCGATACAGTTCCTGACTCTATAAAGTGCCGTTGGCTTAGTGAACTTGACGGAAAAATTATGAAGGAAACAATGCATAAAGACGGTTTTATCCCCTACAGATTTCCTGATGACGGGGAACGGGAGCTTGTGGTAAAGGAACCTTATGACAATCTTTACGAACTTTATCTTATAGCCATGAGCGACTTTTTCAGCGGAGAATTGGCAAATTACTCCTCAAGTGCCGTCCTCTTTGAAGAAGCGTATTCTGAATTTCGGAAAAGCTATCTCAGGAACAATATGCCTCCACAATATGGATTTGTGGTGTAAAGGAGGAAAAAATATG
Organism: Oscillospiraceae bacterium; assembly: GCA_015068735.1. Taxonomy (GTDB): domain Bacteria; phylum Bacillota; class Clostridia; order UMGS1883; family UMGS1883; genus UMGS1883. The sequence continues at coordinate 11,856 of SVJW01000025.1, read as the reverse complement.
CATCTTCCAATACTGAAAAGAGAAAACAGATATAAACGCAGTATAATAAGTTTCGGCGGAATAAACGCCACAAGCAACTATTCTCCGGGAGAATTGTCTGACTGCATCGGTATTACTCACAGCGAGTTTCCTTTTATAACACAAAGGAAAAAGAGTGAAAATATATTTTCCTGCATATCTCCCACAGCCGCAGTTCAGGGAGCTTCGGAATGTGTAGCCGCAGAAGACGGATTTTACTATAACCGCAAAAAAGTGGGTGAGCTGTCTCCCGGAAAAAAGCAACTTGTCGCTATGGGAAACCGTATAATTGTTTTTCCGGATAAAATGTATTACGACACGGAAACAGGGCAGTTTAAAAGCCTCAGCGGTGAAGTTTCTTCGTCAGGAGCAAAAGTAACATTTACAAAAAAGAGTATATCGGTACAGACGGATTTTACCGAAACGGTAAAAGAAAATAACCGTATTGTCTTTTCAAAGGGTATGATGATTACAACCTACGAAAAGGCATCGACTTCGGGAGAAAATTTATCTTTAACGGGGCTTAATCTTAAAGAATGCGGTGAACTTCAGGCAGGAACTATATTCAAAGAACGCTGTGAAAAAAACCAGTATCGCGTAGTTGAAAGCATAAACTATCTGGAAGAAAAAGAAGAATACGAGATTATGAACGAGCTTGTAACCGTAAAGAAAACAGCAGCCGATCTTTTCTCAGGCTTTAAAGAAGGAGATGTAATTGAAATCATCGGATGTGTGGCAATTCCCGAAAATAACTGTCAGGCGACAGTATTGTCTGTGAACGGGACATCAATGTCTTTTGACAGCGAATATTTTACTGAGGGAACTGAAAACGGCGGAATAAGTATCAGACGAAAAATCCCTGATTTTACTTCTGCGTGCAGTTATGAAAACAGACTTTGGGGAGTAGAAGGAAACACTATTTACGCTTCGGCGTTGGGGGATATAACATCTTTTTTCACTTACAAAGGAGTTGCTACCGACAGCTTTACGGTAACATCAAATTCTGCAGGGGATTTTACGGCTTGCACTTCTTACGGAAACAGTTGCTTCTTTTTTAAGGAAAACACTTGCTATAAGCTATACGGAAACCGTCCTGCCAATTTCCAACTCGTTGAGAGTTTCGGTATGGGAATACTCAAAAACGACTCAGACAGCATAGCCGTAGCAGGGGATAAACTCATATATAAAGGAAACGGAGGAATATATGTCTGTCACGGAGGATCTCCGGAGAGAATAAGTGACAGTTTAGGTAATATAAAAATGGAAAATGCCGTCTCCGGAAGTAACGGAAAACTGTATTATATCAGTGCAGATACGGAAAACGGAAGGGAAGAGTTCATCTGGGACATTGAAAAAAATCTCTGGTGCAAGTCCGGAGTTTCCGATGTTCGGGGGTATGCATCCTACGGAGAAAAAGTATATCGGTTAATGAAAGACGGAATAGAACAAATTACCTCAGAAACCGATAACGAAGCGAACTGGAGCATAACGATGTGCCCCTTTGACGAGGGCTTTTACGGGACTAAAAACTATTCCAGACTCCGTATTAAAGCACAGCTTTTTGAAGGAGCATACATTCGCACCGAAATTAAGGAAGATGACGGAAACTGGAGAATTGTGAACACATCCTACGGTGACAGAAAAAAGTATATCAATATTCCATGTGCAGTAAAAAGTTGCCATGAACTGAGAATAAGACTTTCGGGAAAAGGCAGAAGCGTTCTGGAAACTGTTACAAGAGAATTCAGCGTAAACTGAGGTGATAGTATGTTTATGAATCTTGGAGATCTTACAGGAAAAAGCCCACAGGAGGCAATAAAGATTATAGAGGCTTATCTCAGATCAAATCAGCAACTGCTGGAATATATTCTCACACATCTGGACAGTTCAAACATTATAGAAATTGATGTTAAGAAAACAAATATTTACAAGGGGGAGGACAATGAGCTATAAAAAAGATACCGACTATCAGTCAAAAATAAATGAAGCAGTGGCAAGCGGAGATTATGAAAGTGCCGCAAAATACGAGCAGAGCAGAAACGAAAAAATTGACGCAGAAGGGCTCAATTATCAGAAAACAAACCGCTATGCAGGATGGCTTGACAAAAACGACTATTCTAAAATTCTTAATAAGCAGATGGCATCGGGGGCATCGAGAGGAGACGTTTCCGAAACTCTTAAAAAAAGAATTTCAAAAGCCAGCGGAACAGAAGGGCTTTCACAGTATGCATATGATGATGTCTATGACAGGGCAATAAAATACATAATGGAAAGTGCCTATTCAGGAGAAGGCAAGCCTCAGTACAAGAGTTCCTACGATGATGAAATTTCCAAGCTTTACCGCAAACTATCGGGTATAAAGAAATTTTCCTATAACCCTTACGAGGATGACTTGTATGAATTTTACAGACAGCAGTATATCCGCGAGGGAAACCGTGCCATGGAAGATATTCTGGGCGAAATTGCCGCATCTACAGGTGGAGTTGCTTCAAGTTATGCCGTAAGTGCAGCATCACAGGCTCAGGAAGAATACAACAAGAAATTGACCGATATAATTCCGAAACTTTATAACGATGCTTACGAAAGATACCTTGACGATATTTCCCGTCAGGAAAGGGAACTTGATATCCTTTCAGATTTGTCTGACAAGGATTACGAAAGATATCTTGACAGCCTTAATCAGTATAACAAGGACAGAACTTTTGAATATGAAAGGCTTATGGACGAAAGAGAAACAGATTATAAAGAAGATCAGGATGCAATTGACATAGCACTCAGAAAGTGGGAGAGTCTTGGCTATCTTGACGAGGAAAGTGCTAAAGTATTGGGGCTCCCTGCAGGACTTCATACCACAGATTACGACTATAAAAAGGCACAGCAATATAAACTGTACAGCAAATAATTGAAAATTGCACACAAAACCCCTTCTTCATATATCCCAAAAGTGCAAAAAAAGACTTGCGTAACGGAAGTTATTTAGGTATAATAAAGTTTACAGTTTATTAAGGGATGAAGATATATGTACAGAATTGCAGAAAAAACAGTCCTTAACTCCACGGTTACTAAAATGGTTGTAGAAGCTCCGCTTATAGCTAAAAAGGCTCAGCCCGGACAGTTTATCATTTTCCGTGTAAACGAGGATAGCGAACGCGTGCCTCTCACAATTGCAGATTATGACCGTGACAAGGGTACAGTTACAATAATTTTTCAGATTGTAGGCGCCTCTACAATGGAGCTTAACGCTCTTCAGGAAGGCGATTTTATCCGTGACTTTGCAGGCCCTCTGGGAAAACCCAGCGAGATTGAAAATCTCAAAAAGGTCTGTGTTGTTGGCGGTGGTGTGGGTTGTGCCATTGCATATCCCATTGCAAAAAAACTTCACGAGCAAGGCTCAATAGTTCATACGGTAGTAGGATTCAGAAATCGCGATTTGGTAATTCTTGAAAAAGAGTTTTCCGCAGTCAGTGATGTTATGAAGATTATGACCGATGACGGAAGTTACGGCGAAAAAGGCCTTGTTACAAATGCACTTGAAGAGCTTATAAATGCAGGAAACGATTACGATGAAGTTATCGCAATCGGACCGCTTGTTATGATGAAATTTGTGAGCCTTACCACCAAAAAGTACGGTATCAAAACCACAGTTTCCATGAATCCGATTATGATTGACGGAACGGGAATGTGCGGTGGTTGCCGACTTACCGTTGGCGGTGAAACCAAGTTTGCCTGTGTTGACGGCCCTGATTTTGACGGTCATCTGGTAGATTTTGATGAGGCTATGGCAAGAAGTGGCGTTTATAAAGAGTTTGAATCTTCAAAGAGAGAAGAAACGTGTAACCTTTTCAAAAAGGAGGCGCATTGAAATGACAAATATGAATCCGAAAAAATGTCCCATGCCCTCCCGTGATCCAAAGGAAAGAAGAATGGATTTTGAAGAGGTTGCATTGGGCTATACCTACGAAATGGCAATCGAAGAAGCTAAAAGATGCTTTGCATGTAAACATAAACCTTGCAGAAGCAAATGTCCTGTAGGAATTGATATTCCTGCATTTTTGGAAAGACTTGCGTCAGAGGATATAAAAGGTGCTTACGAGATTATTTCTCAGAGTAGCACGCTTCCTGCCATCTGTGGCAGAGTTTGTCCTCAGGAAAGTCAATGCGAAAGTGCTTGCATCCGCGGAATAAAAGGTGAAAGCGTAGCAATCGGCAGACTTGAAAGATTTGTTGCCGACTATTACAGGGAGCATTATAACGAAACTCCTGAGAAGGCAGAATCAAACGGCAAAAAGGTGGCTGTTATCGGCTCAGGTCCCTCCGGACTTACCGCGGCAGGCGATCTTGCAAAACTTGGCTATGAAGTGACTGTTTTTGAAGCACTTCATACTCCCGGTGGTGTTCTTGTTTACGGAATTCCCGAATTCAGACTTCCCAAAGCAATTGTTAAGGAAGAAATTGATAAGCTTTATGCTATGGGCGTAAAAATAGAAACCAATGTAATCGTAGGTAAAACAATTACCGTTGATGAGCTTTTTGAGGAGGGCTATTCGGCAGTATATATTGCCGGAGGAGCAGGGCTTCCCAGCTTTATGAATATTAAAGGCGAAAGCCTCAATGGTGTTTACAGCGCAAACGAATATCTTACCAGAATAAACCTTATGAAAGCATATCTGCCAGATTCCAAAACGCCTATTAAAAAGAGTAAACGCGTAGCGGTAGTAGGTGGCGGAAATGTTGCCATGGATGCGGCGAGAAGTGCTATAAGACTGGGCGCAGAAGCAGTATACATTATTTACAGAAGAGGTATGGAGGAACTTCCTGCCAGAAACGAAGAAATTGAACACGCACACGAGGAAGGCGTTATATTCAGGACACTTACTGCACCAGTGGAAATTCTGGGTGACGAAAACGGAAATGTTTGCGGAATAAAATGCATCCATATGGAATTGGGCGAGCCTGACGAAAGCGGCAGAAGGCGTCCTGTACCGGTGGAAGGCAGTGAGTATGTAAGGGAAGTGGATACTGTAATTATGGCTATAGGAACAAGTCCCAACCCTTTAATAAAAAGTACCACTCCGGGACTTGAAGTGAACCGTCGCGGATGTATTGTGACTGATGGTGAAGATGGGAAAACCTCTCGCGAGGGAGTATACGCCGGCGGTGACGCGGTAACAGGTGCAGCAACGGTAATTCTTGCAATGGGCGCAGGAAAAAGTGCAGCAAAGGCAATAGACAATTATCTGAAAAATTTATAAAAAACTTAAAAAGTGTAACGACTTTCGGCAAACCCCATGATATAAATGTCATGGGGTTTTTTGTGTGCAAAAAAGGAGGAAAATATGAACAATATAACAGTAACGGTAAACGGTCAGTTCATTTCAAAAACAGGTAAAAATGCAGGCGCCGCAGGCAGCAGTAATACCTGTAATCTGAAATTTGTTTTTGACGAAAGCTGGCAGGGCTTCGGGAAAAGAGTTCTGTGGCGTGACAGTAAGGGCGAAAATCTTACAAGTATTATTCTTGTTCCCGATATTTCAGGAAAGCAGGAGTACACTTCAACCGTACCCGGAATTGTGGCAAACACTCCCGGGTGGTGCAGTTTCACCATAGAAGGTTACTACGAGTCATCTCCGGAAAAGGTATATAAATCGGTGAAAGATACCCTTTTTATTGATTTTTCGGAAAGCGCAGATGCACTTACTCCCATTACTCCTGATGAAGCAATGCAACTTCAGGCAGAATTTGAAAATCTTATGCCTAAGGTAAAAGAATATCTGGATGAGTCGCAAAATTCAATCATATCTTACTGCAAGGAAAACAGCGTATGGGAAAACTATGATGAAACAAAAATGTATCGCGTAGGGAATAAGGTTGTTTTTAACGGCAGCTCATATCTTTGCATAAAAGAATGCCAGGCAGTTTCACCGCAGAATGAAGAATATTGGTTTATGATTGCAGGAAGAGGTGAACGTGGTCAAAAAGGAAATCAGGGACCGCAGGGTATTGAAGGTATGCGTGGCGTACAGGGTATTCAAGGTGAAAAAGGCGAAAAGGGTGACAAGGGTGAAAAAGGCGACAGGGGGGATAGCGGTATAAACGGAACTGTCGTTCCGTCAAACGGATTTTACAGCTTTTCTGTGGATGAAGATGGGAATTTGTTTGTACACTATCCTGATGGTGGAAATGCACCCGGCATAGAACTTAACGACGACGGAGAACTTATCCTGACAGTGGGAGAAGAAACCTCTTTTAACTTGGGAAGTGTTAAAGGTGAAAAGGGAGATGTCCCTGTAAAAGGCACAGATTACTGGACAGAGGAAGATAAGGCAGAAATAAAAGCCTATGTAGAAGAGGCAATCCTCGGAGGTGAATGGTAATGAGCGTAAACGAAAAAATGACAGCTATTGCCAACAATATTCGTAATAAAACAGGTGGCAGTGAAGCACTTACACTTGATGATATGGCAAACGGTGTAAATGAGGTTTTTGATGCAGGACAGAAAGCACAGTATGATGCTTTTTGGGACGCCTATCAAAGTAACGGAACAAAGAAAAGCTATGAGCTTACCTTTGCCGGCGGAGCTTGGAATCCGAATACTTTTAAGCCTAAATATCTGATTGCACCCACATCAGCAAGAATGATGTTTTATAAGGCTACCAAATTAACCGGAGAACACGATTCAATTACAAATATTGATTTTTCGAACTGTACTGATTTTGGGCAGGCTTTTCAGAATTTTGCAGGCTTAAGACTTGGTGTAGTTGATTTAAGACAGGCAACAGAAGTAACTAACGGCTTTGCAAACTGTAACAATCTGGTGACAGTAGATAAATTCATAGTGGATGAAAGTTTTCCGGCTTCTTTAAGTTTGGTGAACAATCCAAAATTAGAAAATATCAGTATAGAGGGTGTTCTTGCAAAATCCTTTAATGCCTCGAAATCACCGTTGACAGTCAATAGTATAAAAAGCGTTATAACATCATTAGCAGATAACACGGGAACCGCAAACGAGTACAAATATACAGTAACATTTCTTGCATCAGCCTTTGAAGAGATTGAAGCAGAAGGGGAAACCGCAGAATATAACGGAGTTGCTTGTACTTGGGCGGAACTTATAGACAACAAAAAGTGGAATCTTGTAAAAGCATAAGGAGGGGAATATGTTAAAAGAAACGGACACAAAAATCAAAAATGCCATTTTCAAAGCAAGAACAGATGAAAACGGTAAAATTTTATCATACCGCATCTTTCCTGCAGAGGGATATAAACTTCATGAAATTACCCTTGATGAAGCAGATGTAGAAACGGGAGAGGTGAATCTCGGTTTCACAGAATCCTATATAACAGCAGGTGCAGGATATGACTTTGAGAAAAACGAAAGAGAAATTTATGTAACGGAGGTAGAAACTGATGAAAGGAGCAATTAAAAATTATATACTGGCTTTCTTTGCAGGCATGGGAAGTATTCTGGCAGAAACATTTGGCGGCTGGGATGCTTTTCTGAAAGCACTTGTTCTTTTTATGATAGTAGATTATATAACGGGAATGACGGTAGCCTTGGTTTTTCACAAGTCAGGCAAAACTAAAAACGGTGGGGCATCCAGTAGTGTAGGATTTAAGGGTATAGCAAAAAAAATATGTGTTTTCCTGCTTGTGGCACTGGCAACAAGAGTAGATTCAATGTCAAAGACTAACTATGTCAGAAATGCAACCATATTTTTCTTTATTGCTAATGAGGGGCTCAGCGTAATTGAAAACATTGGTCTTATGGGAGTGAAATACCCTACATTTCTCAAAAAGGCACTGGAAGCGCTGAAAGACAAAAGTGAAGAGGAATAACATAAGAAGATTTGCATATCTTGTATAGGAAGGAATGATAAAATGAGTGAACTTAAAAAATACACCCTGAATGAATTTGAAAAGTACATAAATTCGATCAATGTTTCACGGTCTGTACGGCTTATTCAACTGCATCATACATATTCTCCCGGCTATAAGCAATTTACGGGGGAGAATCACATACAACTGCAGACGGGAATGCGCAATTATCACATAAAGAATAATGGCTGGTCAGACATTGGTCAGCATTTTACAATTTTCCCTGACGGAGTAATTGTGTCGGGAAGAAGTCTGGAAAAAATTCCTGCAGGAATAAAGGGCGCAAACACTGGTGCTGTTTGTATAGAATGTCTCGGGAATTTCGATAAAGGCGGAGACATAATGGCAGATGTTCAGAAAAACACCATAATAAATGCAGTGAAAATTTTGCTGAACAGATTTCAATTAAAGGCACAGGAGGCTGTTATATATCACGGCTGGTGGAGTTCCTCCGGTGCAGGTTTGGGCGATTATTCAAAAACAAAATCTGTAAAAACCTGTCCCGGAACAAATTTCTTCGGGGGAAATACAAGGACAGCATTTGAAAACAACTTGCTTCCTCTTCTTGAAGGTAAAATAAAGGATGCTAAGAAGGAAGAAATAGAAGACATCATAAACCGTCTTTCCGGAGCAGGGATTATATCAGACACGGCATTATGGATACAAAAATGCACAAACGATATAAATGTTTACTGGTTGTGTAAAAAAACAGCAGACTATATAAAAAGGAAATAAATGTTTTTTACAGGGGCAAAAATTGCCTCTGTATTTTTTTGCAAAACTTTTTGAAAAAAATTGAAAATACCTCTTGACAAATTGCACCAAAACAAGTATAATAGGTCAAGTCAGCGGATAACAAGCGTATAGTCGCATCGGCATCTGACGTGACGATATATCCGGCCCGGTAGTTCAGTTGGTTAGAACGCCAGCCTGTCACGCTGGAGGTCGAGGGTTCGAGCCCCTTCCGGGTCGCCAATTTTGCTGCCCTAGCTCAGTTGGCAGAGCACTTCCTTGGTAAGGAAGAGGTCGGCAGTTCGAATCTGCTGGGCAGCTCCATATATGTGCCATTAGCTCAGTTGGTAGAGCACCTGACTCTTAATCAGGGTGTCCAGGGTTCGAGTCCCTGATGGCGCACCAAATAAGAATGACTATTTTGATAGAATAGTCATTCTTTTCTTTTACCTCGAAAAATGCTGAAACACCGCAGTATGGCGGTTTTCTGAATTATACTTACTTTATTGGAATTAAATATTAGTGCCATTGCGGTAAAAATTCCGCAGTGGCATTTTTTCTTTTTTACACAAATCGTTGAATTTGTGGGTAATCGTTGAATTATTGGGTAATCGTTGAATTTGTGGGTATTCGTTGAATTATTGATTTTTGGCAAAAAAATAAGAAGCCTTTCAGCTTCTCACTTCATATATTTCATTGTTTGTATTATGTGTTTCCTCTTCTCCGGCGTTAATAACAACCACTCATCGTAAAACTCCTTAAGCTCTGGTGTCATCACAATTTTATCATCATCGGAGAAAAACTCTGAAAGGGTTATGTTCATCGTTTCGCATATAGTTTGAAGTGTTGCGATTGTAGGAACTGTGCCACGATGAAATATATTAGAAAGGGTTGATTCAGGTAATTTACTTTCTTTTGAAAGCTTGTACTTTGTCCACCCGTGTTTCTTTAATATGTGTTCGAGCCTTGCATTTATATCCAATTTATCACCGTCTTTCTTAATATAATTATACTACTAAGTTGAGTAGTTTTGCAGTTCTCAAGTAATGAAGTATTTACTACTATTGAAAACATACAACTTTTGTGGTATAATTATATTATGGGTAATAATATACCTTTGTAATCAAAAAGAAAGAAGTGAATGCGATGACAGAAAACGAAATGCGTATGCACAGAGTTTGCTTCACTGGACATCGCCCTGAAAAGCTAAATATGACTGAGGGCAAAGTGAAGTCTGCTCTTTTAACAGCAATTATGCAAGCAATACAAGATGGCTTTAATGTGTTTATAAGCGGTATGGCAAGGGGTGTCGATATCTGGGCAGCAGAAATCGTTCTTGAACTCCGAGAAGAAAATCCAAATATCAAGCTGATATGTGCAAGTCCGTATGAAGGGTTTGAAAAACAATGGAGCATCGACTGGCAAAACCAATATAATGAAATTATGCGTAAAGCGGACTTGGTTCGTTATATTTGCCCCAAATTCAGCTACGGGTCATATCAAGTAAGAAATGAGTGGATGGTGAATCATTCTGCCCGTGTAATTGCAGTATGGAATGGAGAAAAAAGCGGAACAAAAAACACTGTAATATATGCAGAAAAAAATAATGTTCCGGTTGTTAATATTTACAAAGATGAATAAGAAGGAAGTTTTTATATGATTGCAATTTTATGTGTTGATGATTCTTTCGGTATGCTATTCAATAACAGAAGGCAAAGCCGGGATGATGTATTAAATAATAAAATTTTAGATATTACAAAAAATTCAAAGCTCTGGATGAATAATTATTCCTTTAGAATGCTTCAGAAGTATCAAGCATCCAACATTTGTGTTGCGGATGATTTTCTTGAAGAAGCACAAGAAGGAGATTTTTGCTTTATTGAAAATAAGCCTATTGGAGCTTTTATAAAGTATGTAAAAAAAATAATACTTTTCAAATGGAATCGAAGCTATCCTCGTGATATGCTTCTTGATGTAGATTTAAGTGAGTGGACTCTTCAAGAAAGCATTGATTTTGTGGGTAAATCTCACGAAAATATTACTATGGAGGTATATTCCAGATGAAGATAAAAAATACGGTAATAGCTCTAATATTAGCTTTTATATGCATTGTTTCAGGATGCAGTGTGACAGACACCCCAAGTTCGGCTGTCACTGATAACCCACAGCAGACTGCGGAAACGATAATGCAAGAAGAGACCCCTATAGAGTCAGAAGCTGAACCAGATGCTATAACTGAAGAAGAAAACGAACCGAAGACCGAGCCGAGTTCTTCTCTGCCGACCGAAGCAACCTCTTTTGATATAAGCAGCATTCCTGATTATTCAGGGATAGCTTATATCCCTGTAAATGGTAATGTACCATTTTTCACGCAAGCAGATTATACAACTACATCGTTTGAAACCTATAGCCCGCTTGACTCTCTTGGCAGATGCGGAGTTGCTTATGCTTGTTTAGGTAGTAATTTAATGCCTACCGAAGAACGTGGAAATATAGGCTCTGTTAAACCATCGGGTTGGCAAACTATCAGATATGAATGTGTAGACGGTTTGTATTTGTATAACCGATGCCACCTCATTGGATTTCAGCTTTCCGGCGAGAATGCCAATACTCGTAATTTAATAACAGGCACACGCAGCATGAATGTTGATGCAATGCTCGACTTTGAAAACATGGTAGCCGATTATATTAAAGAAACCGACAACCATGTGCTATACCGAGTAACTCCCATATTTGAGGGAAGTAACCTATTAGCTACAGGTGTATTGATGGAAGGATACTCTGTCGAAGACGATGGCGATGAAATTTGTTTCAATGTTTTCTGTTATAATGAGCAGCCGGGAATTATCATAAACCATGCGGACGGAAGTAACCGAGCTGAAGATGGTTCGGCCCCGTATGGTAGCTCGACACCAAACACAAAATCACAAGAAAGTCAAAGTAATGATACGACTATTAAACAGCAGGTATCGTCCTACATCGGTAACAAAAATTCCAAAAAGCTTCATTATCCTGATTGCGGTAGTGTCAAGCAAATGAAAGACACAAATAAAGTGTATCTTAATTGCACCCGTGATCAGGCTCTTGCTCAAGGGTATGACCCATGCAAAAATTGTATTGGAAAGTAATAGATTATGTAAAGACACTTCCTGCAAATGCGAAAAATACGCTATTTACAGGAAAATATCTTTACATAACATTTTATAATGATTTCAACCAATCAAGCAATTT
>SVJW01000024.1 GCA_015068735.1 Oscillospiraceae bacterium | reverse complement strand
GTCTTCACCAAGCTTCTGCGCCATTTCTTCGATGGATATTTCAAAGTCATCACGAAGCGAAGCAAGACGCATTCCGATATCTTTTATCTGTGTATTCATAGCTAAACCTCCTGTTAAAACTAAGTTTACCTTGACTGGCATTGTAGGGGCGGATATTATCCGTCCGCAACTTCACGGGTCGTCGGAAATCGCCGACCCCTACAAGTTATTAAGCGTTATATTCCATACCTAATTTTACTGCCTTCATATTAAGGTCGAACATATTCTGCTTTGTGGGGGGAACGACCTTCTGCATAGCTTTTTCGATATTTTCTTCGGGAATGATACCGCTCTTTGCAATCATATGACCAATCATAATCATATTTGCAAGACCTGTAAGTCCTTCATCGGAAGCTATTCTTGTAGCAGGGATGTAGTAGGTTTCTACATCATCACGCTCTACCTTTCTTTCAATAAGGGAGCTGTCAACAAAAATCTGTCCGCCCTTCTTTGTTTCCTTTTCATACTTATCGAGAGAAGGAAGGTTCATTGCAATAAGGATGTCGGGATTTGATACAATGGGAGAACCTACCGCATTGTCGCTGATGATGATACTGCAGTTTGCTGTACCGCCACGCATTTCGGGGCCGTAAGAGGGAAGCCAGCTTACCTCTTTACCGTCGATAAGACCTTCGTATGCAAGAAATTTTCCTGAAAAGAGAATTCCCTGTCCGCCGAAACCGGCAATCAATATTTCTTTATTCATGATAATTCTCCTTTCTTACTTCTCTTCTGCGTACTTATCTTTGTATACTCCCAAGGGATAATAGGGAAGCATATTTTCTTCAAGCCAGCCGATAGCTTTATCGGGAGCCAAGCCCCAGTTTGTAGGACAGGTGGAAAGAACTTCTACAAGAGAGAATCCTTTGCCGTCAATCTGATTCTGGAAAGCTTTCTTAATAGCTGCCTTTGCTTTCTTTACGTTTGCTACGTTATTTACTGCAACTCTTTCAAGGTATGTAGCACCGTCAACGTTTGAAAGCATCTCACAAACCTTCACTGGGAAGCCTGCTACAGATGTATCACGACCGTAAGGAGAAGTCTGTGTCTTCTGTCCGGGAAGTGTTGTGGGAGCCATCTGTCCGCCTGTCATACCGTAGATTGCATTGTTTACGAAAATTATTGTGATATTTTCGCCACGTGCTGCAGAGTGAACTGTTTCTGCAGTACCGATAGCAGCCAGGTCACCGTCACCCTGATAGGTGAATACGATGTTATTCTTATCACTTCTCTTAACTCCTGTTGCAACAGCCGGAGCACGACCGTGAGCCGCCTGAACCATATCGCAATTAAAGTAATTATATGTGAATACGCTACATCCTACAGAAGCAACACCGATTGTTCTGCCTGTTACGCCGAGCTCGTCGAGAGCTTCCGCAACAAGACGGTGAATGATACCGTGTGTACAACCGGGGCAATAATGGAGTGTGTTTTCTGTAAGTGCTTTGGGTTTATCAAATACTACCATTAGTTTTTACCTCCGTTCGCCTCGTAAATCTTATTAAGGACATCCTCTGTTGTAGTAATCATTCCGCCTGTACGGTTGCAAAGGAGAACTTCCTTCTTGCAACGGATAGCAAGCTCGATATCCTCAATCATCTGTCCCATTGAAAGCTCTACGCTGATGAACTTATTAACCTTATCAGCAGCCTGATTAAGCACTTTCTTGGGGAAAGGCCAAAGTGTGATAGGACGAATCATACCAACTTTGATACCTTCTTTTCTTGCAATGTCGATTGCATTTTTTGATACACGGGATGCAACGCCGAATGCTACGATACAGATTTCTGCATCATCCATAAGGTATTCCTCGTACATTGCTTCCTCTTCCTCAATCTTCTTATAACGCTCGTAGCGTTCGAAGTTAAGTCTTTCAAGTTCCTCAGGCTGGATGTAGAGAGAGTTTACAATGTTGGGCTTTCTCTCACCCTTTGTTCCTGTAAGTGCCCAGGACTTGTCATATTCATTGATTACACCTTTTTCAAGGCTTACGGGTTCCATCATCTGACCCATTGTACCGTCGGAAAGAATCATTGCAGGCATTCTATACTTTTCAGCAAGGTCAAATCCCTTGAATACCATATCAACCATTTCCTGAACGCTGTTGGGAGCAAGTACAAGAAGATGGAAGTCACCGTGAGAGCCACCCTTTGTAGCCTGGAAGTAGTCAGACTGTGAAGGCTGAATACCACCGAGACCGGGGCCACCGCGCTGTACGTTGATAATAAGTGCGGGAAGGTCGCAACCTGCAAGGTAGCTGATACCTTCACTCTTAAGGCTGATTCCGGGGCTTGAAGAGGATGTCATAACTCTCTTACCTGTTGAAGCAACACCGATAACCATATTGATAGCTGCAATTTCACTTTCTGCCTGAAGGAAAACGCCGCCTTCTGTCTTGGGCATTTTCTTTGCCATATATGCCGCAACTTCTGTCTGCGGAGTAATAGGATAACCGAAGTAATGTCTGCAACCTGCCATAATAGCGGCTTCTGCCAAAGCTTCGTTACCTTTCATCAAAACTTTTTCAGCCATTTTACTTGTACCTCCTTATTTCTCTACTGTAATTACGCAGTCGGGACACATTGTTGCACAAAAAGCACAACCGATGCACTTATCCTGCTCTGTAACCTCAGCAGGATGGTAACCGCGCTTGTTAAGTTCATTTGAAAGATGAACAATCTTCTTGGGGCAGGCTGTTACACACAGGCCGCAACCCTTACACAAATCCTTGTTAAAGGAAACTTTTGCCATATTTATTCATTCCTTTCTGCCCAGCTTTGTCTTACATAAAGCTCAATAGGCATTAAATTATCAATTTTATCCGAAAGTGATTCGTATAAATCTTTTTTAACAGTAGTCATTTTTATGGGGATGCCTGCCTTTTCGGAAACCTCGTTCGCATAGGAAACCGAATCAAGAACGTCCTCTGCGGTAGTTTCATCACCCAAGTTGGAATCGTTTACAATAGCCGTAAACTTCATATGGCAGGCTTTTTCAATCTCCGCCATAATTTCCAATGTCAAATCTGCATTACGGGTCAGGGGACGGAACTTGTTGATTACAAACAGAAGCTCATAATCACCGTCCTCTAAAATAGCATCGCTATATCTTCCGAGTGCCAATGCACCGCGGTCGTCACCGCCTACATCTATTACGGCGTGTATTTCCCTGTTCTGTAAAACGCCGTAGGTTTCCGCCGGAAGTGCAGGAACGTCAACATTACTGTTGGCAAATTCCGAGGAAATAAGCTTTACTCCGTTCTCCTCAAGCACCGCCATGGAATCCTTTGTTCTGAAATAGGGATTCACTATATCAAGGTCGGCAATTGAAACCTTGTCACAATGGCTTTTCAGCCAGAGAGCATAGTTTACCGCTACATTGGTTTTACCGCTGCCGTAATGACCGCTGAAAATCGTGATACGCTTTATACCTCTACTGTCCATCCCATATCATCCTCACGCTTACCCCACTGAATACCTGTAAGAGTATCGTAGAGCTTCTGGCTAACTTCACCGATTTCGTTGTTGTTGATAATCATTACGTCATCAATATAGCGGAGCTTACCAACGGGAGAAATAACAGCTGCAGTACCTGTACCGAAGCACTCTTCAAGCTTGCCTGCCTTCTGTGCCTGGATAAGCTCTTCTGCGCTGATTCTTCTTTCCTCAACCTCGTAGCCCATCTTCTTACAAAGCTGGATTACGCTGTTACGTGTAACACCGGGAAGGATGCTGCCGTTGAGCATTGGAGTAACAATCTTTCCGTCAATCTTGAAGAAGATGTTCATTGCGCCAACTTCTTCGATGTACTTTCTTTCAACACCGTCAAGCCACAATACCTGAGAATATCCATCGTCGTGTGCCTTAACCTGTGCAATAAGGCTTGCAGCGTAGTTACCGCCTGTCTTTGCAAAGCCCATACCGCCTTTAACGGCTCTTACATATTCATCCTCAATCCAAATACCAACGGGAGCAAGGCCGCTTTCGTAGTATGCACCGCTGGGAGCAAGGATGATGATGAACTTATATGTCTTGGAGGGAGCAACACCTAAGAATTCATCTGTTGCAATAATGAAGGGACGGATGTAAAGAGATGTGCCGTCTTCTGTGGGAATCCAGTCCTCATCAACCTTTACAACTGCCTTTACAGCCTCAACAAAATCCTCTACGGGGAGCTGAGGAATGCAAAGACGGTCGTTAGTGTCGTTTGTTCTCTTCGCGTTCATATCGGGGCGGAAAAGACGAACCTTGCCGTCAACACCCTTGTACGCCTTGAGTCCCTCGAACATTTCCTGACCGTAGTGGAATACCATTGCGGCAGGAGACATTACAAGATTCTGGAAGGGTACGATTCTTGCATCGTGCCATCCCTTACCCTCGGTATAATCCATTACAAACATATGGTCTGTAAAGATTTTACCGAAGCCGAGCTTCGCGCCTTTTGCAGGTTTTTCTTTTGGAGTAGTTGTTCTTTCGATTTTGATATTAAGCATACCAAAACTTCCTTTCTATATTCAAATAAATTTTATTTCTTTTCAAGTCCGAGCATTTTCACGGATTCTTCACGCATTTTGTATTTGAGGATTTTTCCTGCGGCATTCATGGGGAATTCCTTTACAAACACAAAATATCTGGGCACTTTGTGCCGGGCAATGGAGGCATTACCGAATTCTTTCATTTCGTTTTCATCAGCTTCCTCACCTTTATGGAGAATTACCCACGCACAACATTCTTCACCGTATCTTTCGTCGGGAACGCCCACAACCTGAACGTCGCGAACCTTGGGATTGGTAAGATAAAACTCCTCAATCTCACGGGGATAAAGGTTTTCACCGCCACGGATAATCATATCCTTAAGTCTTCCGGTTACCTTGTAGTAGCCATCGGGTGTCCTCATACAGATATCACCGGAATGAAGCCAGCCATCCTTATCAATGGTCTGCGCGGTAGCTTCCGGCATTTTATAGTAGCCCTTCATTATATTGAAGCCGCGAGCTACAAATTCGCCGCTTTCACCATCGGGAAGATCCTCGCCCGTTTCGGGGTCAATAATCTTACACTCAACACCGGGGAAAGCACTTCCGACCGTTTCAACACGGTGGTCAATGTCCTCGTTTACCTCGCCCATTGTACAACCGGGGGAAGCCTCCGTCTGTCCGTAAACTGAAATGATTTCTTTCATATTCATTTCGTCTGCGGCTCTTCGCATAAGGTCTGCCGGACAGTTGGCGCCTGCCATAATACCCGTTCTCATATATGAGAAATCAGTCTTTGCAAAATCCGCATGGTTGAACATTGCAATAAACATTGTGGGAACACCGTTGAAGCAGGTGATATGCTCATCATTCACACAAGCCAGCGATGACTTGGGTGAGAAATAGGGCATCGGGTAAAGTGTTCCACCGTGTGTCATTGTGGAGGTCATTGAAAGCACCATACCGAAGCAATGGAACATGGGAACCTGTATCATCATGCGGTCAGCCGTGGAAAGATCCATTCTGTCACCGATTGTTTTACCGTTGTTTACAATGTTACGGTGTGTGAGCATTACGCCCTTGGGGAATCCCGTTGTACCTGAGGTGTACTGCATATTACATACATCATCAGGTTTTACAAGGGATGCGCGTCTTCTTACCTCCTCCTTGGGGACAAGTCTGCTTCTATCCAGCATCTGCTCCCATGTAAGACAGCCGTCCATAGAGAATCCGACTGTTACAATGTTGCGAAGGAATGGAAGATTTTTGGAGTAGAGAGCATCGCCGGGAGTCATACTCTTAAGTTCGGGGCAAAGCTCCTCCATTATTTCCTTATAGTTTATGTCCTTGCATTCATCAATCATAACAAGAGTATGCGTATCAGATTGCTTTAACAGATATTCAATTTCGTGTATTTTGTACGCCGTGTTTACAGTAACCAGCACCGCACCGATTTTGGTGGTTGCCCAGAAAGTAATGTACCAGGCAGGTACATTGGTCGCCCATACTGCAACGTGATCGCCTGCCTTCACGCCAAGGGAGATAAGTGCCGCTGCACATTCGTCAACATCGCGTCTGAACTGTGCATAGGTTCTTGTATAGTCAAGCGTTGTATATTTGAAAGCGTACTGATCAGGGTAAGTTTCTGCCATTGTATCAAGCACTTCGGAAAATGTCAGGTCAATGACATCATATTTCTTCCAAACGAATGTGCCTGTCTTACTGCGGTTGTAGTATGCCTTATCAAATTCTTTCTTTTCTCTTGCAAGGCTTCCTATGTAATTAGCAAAATGAGTAAGCACGATATCCGGATCGTTTATCTCCTCATTCCATGCCACGCAGATGAAGCCATCGAAGTTAAGGGATGAAAGTGCATTTATGAAGTTTGTCACGGGAAGTTCGCCCTCACCGATGAGGACTGTCTTTCCGTCTTTCATATCGCCCATTCTTGCATATTTGATGTATGCGCCCAGGCTCTTGATTGTGGTTTCTGCACTCTCCCCTGCCTTGAAGTAGGTTTCGCGCATATTCCACGATGCACCGATAACTGCAGAAGAAAAAAAATTGATTATATCTATTACATTCTCTGTCTCTGCAAGGTATCCCGCAGTTTCAAAAAGGATTTGTATATCGGCACTTTCGGCAAGCTTTATCGCATGGGAAAGTTTTTCGGAGAGAACCTCGTTTGAGGTCTTAACCTCGTTTCTGAGGATAATTCTCTCAATTCCGGCAGAACGCGCCATTTCTACATATTTTAAAATTTCGTCCCCGGTTGCCTCTTCCTTTTCGATGCTGTAAGGATACACAAGCGCCGACACCGCAAGATTACGGTTTACAAGCTTGCGCTTGGAATCGGGTACGCGGTCATTTCTCAAAATACTGTCGTAATGCTGTTTTCTTTCTTTGACTGCATCGTATATTTCAAAACCTGCATAGCCGTAATCATAGGCGTATCTGCAAGTGTCGAGGAAGGAAGCACGACTGACATGCTTGGTTGAAAACGTGATTTTCATATTATTCCTCCTCGAATACTATCTTGTTGAGAGCGTTTATATACGCTCTTATACTTGCGGCAACAATGTCTGTTGAAATACCGTTACCGGAGTAAAGCTTTCCGTTACTGCGAAGTCTTACGATTGCACTACCGAGTGCCTCTTTACCGTCTGTAACCGCCTGAATCTGGAAATCGTCAAGTTCGTAATGGAAACCGATGCTCTGCTCAATTGCACGAAATACCGAGTCAATGGGACCGTCACCTGTACTTACGCCTGAGAGAAGTTCATCACCGCGGCGCAGTGTTACCTGAGACATAGAGCTGGTAAGATTTCCGCAGTTTGTAGAGTAACTTTCAAGGTGATATGTAGAAGGAGCCTGCATTGCATAGCTTGCAATAATTGCTTCAAGTTCCTTCGCCCCTACACTACCCTTCTTTTCACATACACGGGCAAGTTCCTTATGGACTTTACCGTTATCTTCGTCGGAAAGATCGTAGCCGAGAATATTTGCGGCGTGTGTTACTTCGGAAAGGGTACTGTCAGCATCGAGAACAATCTTTTTCTTTTCGCTGACGTCGGTTGTTTCATAGGTTTCGTGATTTATCTTGGAAAGCATATCCTGAATGCTTGCATATATCTTTGTATTGTCAAGTCCCGTTTCGATACCTGTTTCAGCACCCTTTGCCTTAACAACTGCCGCAAACGCACCCATTGAAAGGCTGTTTTCCCCTGCCATAGCGCATTTAAGGCCGTCTGCACCTGCCCCTATTGCAGCTACGCCACAGGCTACCGCCATGCTGATAGCATCGGAAAGCTGAACAAATACGGGGACATTTACCGCGTCCTTTACCTTTTTAACAAGTGCTGCGATTTCTTCCGGAAGAGAAATTCCTGCATCGTCACAAATGGTGATTACGCCTGCTCCGTTTGCTTCCGCTTCCTTAACAGCCTGAATGAGGAAATTCTCGTCTGCGCGGGTTGCATCAAGTGCGGAAAATTCAACATCCTTGCAAAGTTCCTTTGCCTTTTTTGTAAGAGCTGCGATTTTAAGAAGCATCTTTTCACTTTTCATATGATAGATGTATTCCATCTGCACTGTGGATACGGGAAGCTCCACCTGAAGACGGGGAGAAGCGGCTTCCTTAACACATTCAAATGCATTCTCCACATCCTCTTCGGTAAATCCTACGGGAATTGCAACTGTACTTTTCTTCACATTCTGCGAAATTGTCTTATATATAATAGTATCTTCGCGAAGGCTTTTTACAGGAGCTAGTTCAACTGCATCAACCCCAAGAGCATCTGCACAAGCGGCAATAGCTGTTTTTTCTCTGAAAAGTAGCGATACAGCTCTGTCCTGTGACAGCTTTTTAAGTGTGATGTCTGTAATTGCGATTTTTCTCATAACTAAAACTCCTTGTAAATAGATTTAAACGAACAGGTCTCATAATAACAAAAGACCTGCGGCACTACTTGCCGCAGGTCCATAGTATTTTCAATACAAATACAAAAATATGTCCCTTTAATTTAACACACGACAAACAGCGCTATTCTTACTCTGCTTTGTAATTGCTAGAATAATAATAGCGATGAGGAGAAGTATGTTAGATGTAAAAGTTAACATATTCATTTCAAAAACCTCTCGTTTCTTTCACTATAGTATAATAGCAAACGAAGCAGATGTCAATATTTTTTTGTTATTTTATTTCATATAATCTATTATGGCTTTCATTTCCTCTTTCGCTTCAGTAAGTGCCATAAGAAGCTGGCGGTTGTACTTCTCCTGCTCAAAAGAGGTGTTTATTGTGGCTAAGGCATTATATTTACAAACCTCGAAAAATTCTTTCTCTTCCTCTGCCACAATTTCCTTTTTTGCAAGTTTCTCTTTAAGCTCTTTCAGAAGCGAAACCGCATTATCTTCATTATATTTAAATTCTATGATTATTTTCTCCGCCTGTTCCACATAAGATTGGAGCAGATTTTTCGCACTTTCCATTTTTATACCTTACCTTCTAATTTTTTGATACTGCGGATGTCATCGCCCAAAAATTCCAGTATGGAGAATCCGCCTGTAATACGGGAAGCAATTCTTTCATTATAAGTGTTTTTAAGCATACTGCGGTTAAGATTTGTGGAGATAATCATTTTTCTGCCTGCCAAAAGGCGGTTATTTATAATTCTGAAAAGCTCAGCGGATGTAAACTGTGTTACAAATTCGCTTCCTAAGTCGTCAAGAATCAGAAGCTCACACTCGTCTGCTTTTTTAATAATATATGCCGCTTCCTCACTTACTTCCCTGCCAAAATGCATATCCTCCAATATGGGGAAAAGTGCGTTACTGCTTACATAAAGAACATCCTTGCCTTTTTTTATAAGCTCGTTTGCAATTGCGGAAGAAAGGTATGTTTTTCCCAGTCCGCAACTACCGCACAAAAGAAGATTTTCATCAGTAGTATCAAAATTCTGTGCAAAGCTTTTACATTCGGTAAGTATTGCCTGCATATTCTCACGGGGAGAACAACCATACTCCGGAACATATTCATCGCTGTAATAGGAAAGCTTGAAATTTTCAAAAGTCTGTTCAGAAAGAAGCTTTGACAGATTTGCCTCTTTAAGAGCGATGGCAGTAATTTCATTTTGCAAACAATTGCAGAGCTTTCCGCCCACAAAGCCGCTGTCCTCACAATTCTCGCAGGAAAAAGGGATTTCAAGATAGTCCTTATCAAAACCTGCAGACACAAGAAGTCTTTCTCTTTCTTTGAGGAACTCTTTATTCTGTGCCGTAATTGAACTTACTGCCTGTTTTTCGTCATACTGCCCTTCTGCAATAAGATTAAGCATCCTGATGCCGAAACGGTCAAGCTCCTCTTCTATTTCACGGACGCGGGGAATAACGGAAAAAACTTCATTTTTGCGTCTTTCGATCTCGCGTCTTCTATTTTCTTTTCTTTCTGCTATAATTTGGGTTGCTTTTTCATATACTGTTGCCAAAGAAGATCACCTCTTTAGTTTTTCTGTTTCTGTAGTCTGAGTTTTCTTTCCAGTGCCGCCATATCGTCAAGCTGGTATCCTGTGTTTTTCTCCTTTTTGGGAGCCGGCTGTTCCTTTTCTGCAATCTGAGAAACGGTTTTAATTCCTTTTTCGTGCCAGGATTTTAAAATTGTATTCATATAGGGCATGGAAATTTTGCCGGTATTGGTTACAGTCTTCTCATAGGCTGTTCTTATCATTGCTTCCGACATGGAAAGCTCGCTTACCCAACGGGCTATGTAATTTAATTCTGTCTGCGAAAGTTCGCGGTCAAGTCCGAATATTTTTTTGCACTTCTTCTGCATACGGACTTCTTTATTAAGCCTGTTAAGAAGCTTTGTTGCCTCGCTGAGAGAATTTACACCCTGCTCATGCCAACCCTCCGCAACTTTTTCAATATAGGAAAAATTAGTCTTATCAATGGTTGCACAATATTCCAAAAGCACAAGCACCATTTCCTGAGACATTGAATATTCCTGCATAAAGCTGTATAAAGATGTTACTTCTCTTTGAGAAAGAGGCTTCTTCAGAAGCTGTTCCGCCATGGTGACTGTCTCTTTCATTTTTGGATTTATTCCCATAGCCTTGGAAATTTCTTTCATGGAAGCTGTCTTCGGCTTCTCCTCCGACACTTTGGGAAGTTCTTTTACAGGTTCGGTTTTCACAGGTTCAGTGCCGATTGTATCGAACACCAATACGCCCTTACCCTCGCTATGTACAAGGCCCACCTTTTTCCAATAGCGCCATGCCTTGCTTACGTCGGTTTCAAGAATGTCAAGAGCCTCTGCAATAGAAGCGTTAGATACATCCTCTTCCCCCTCGTAACACTTGCCGAGGCCGTAAAGATAAACCTTTACATAAGTCGCATTGGCACCTATCATATATTTGTTTATAAATTCCATTGGGAGTGGCACAGATTTATTTGCGTGAAAAAAACTTGCCATATATTTTTCCTCCGTTTAAGTTACATCTCTTAAAAATCTTCGCAGATAGAGTCATTATAGCACACTTTTCCCGAAATGTACAGAGTTTTTAAGGTTTTTTAGGCAAAAAACTGCTAAAAAAGCCTGTTTTAAGATTTATACCAAAAGCAGAAAAAACTTCCTTGACTTTTGTCCGTACGTATGTTAATATTATCGTACGGACAATAAAGGTGGTGAAACAATGTCCAAAAAAGGAAGACCGACAAATGACAAGCGTGACAAACGATTTGAAATAAGGCTTTCCCAAAGCACTTTTGAAACATTAGAGGAATGTTCAAAGCAATTAAATATTTCCAAATCGGAAGTTGTTCACAAAGGCATTTTGTTAGTTGAAAAAGAAATTAAAAAATGAGCTTGTTGCCCCCAACCAAGGTTACAAACAAGCTCATCCAACGACAGGAATACTCCTATCTGTAAATATTATACTACGGTTAGGTACTTCTGTCAAACTAAATTAAAACGGAGGTATCATTTATGAAATTTGAAAACTACTTACAAAGAGCTGAACTTATCTCGTTACAGAACTTTTTAAAGTTTGGCGGAGAAACGACCATACCGACATCCAATAAAAAATATTCCGAAAGAATTACTGAAGCCAGAAAAAAAGCTTTGAATTTCTTTGAAGAAAAGTTTCCCGATATGGATGACTTTGACAGAATATACGGTTATTTTGATGACCAGGTAACAGAATATGAAGAAGTGTTTTTTGAAATAGGAATCATTGTCGGTGCAAAAATAGGATTCCAATTCAGAGAAAAAATGGAAGAACTTTCATAATTTTTTAGGGGCTGTGCAAACAGCCTCTTTTCTTTTTTGCAAAAATTTGCAGATGCTTAATCGGAACCGATTAGGGGTGTGTACTTTTGGGAGCCAAAAGTACCAAAAACGCGGGGGTTTCCGGAGCCCCCCGCACCCCCGTCCTCGGCCTCGCAGGGGCGCAAGGAATACAAAACACTTTCTTAACAACAAATCCAGTTTTGTTTTCTCAAATTTTCTGTCTTTGTACCGTCGGCTCAAAGGCGACACCCAGTCGCCTGCTCGCCTGAAATTGCTCGTCAGCAAAGGAAAATGATACTCGCAAATTCTCGGTAGTCGACAGTAAATTTTCAAAAACCTGAGTTTTGTGCTGAAAGTTAGTTAATTTTTGGTTATACGCATAAATTTCGGTTTTTGAAACAACGAAGCCGACCGACAAAATTCTGTCCGCATCGTTTTCCGCTGCTGGCGGACAGAATTTAGAAACGCCCGATAATAAGTTTATCGATACGTTTCGTTGTCGGAACCTTAGACACACTCCCTGAACTGTGTCTAAGGTTAAAGGCGAGGAAGTTGAAAAAACGACACTTGTAAACTTAAAGAAAACCACGCCCAAGAAACATTGCGCCCCTGCGAGGGCGTTTCAAGGGGTTATGGGGTCATAGGGGAGCTAAGGGGGAAATCGCAATCCCCCTGCTCCCCTATAAAATCTTTTGGTTACAAAAGAACAAGGAACCTCGCACCAGAGGAAATTGTTTGCAATTTCTTGCAAGAAACAGTTAAGCCACTAATTGCCACCGATTAAATGGTTTATATAATTGATTTTTATTAAATCTTGCTTTTTTTCAAAGATTATGTTAAAATCAACATAACGACTTTTTTTGGAGGTTATTCCATGAAAATAAAAGAATCGGCGGAAAATTATCTTGAAACCATTCTGATGCTTGGAAATAAAAACAAATATGTTCGCAGCGTTGATGTTGCCAATGAACTGGGCTTTTCCAAGGCAAGTGTTTCCGTTGCTATGAAGTCTTTTCGCGAGGAAGGATATATAGTAATTGATCAGGACGGCGGTATCGCACTTACCGAAAAGGGACTTCATATTGCCGAAAGAATGTGCGAAAGACATAATGTTATTGCCCGCGCATTGATGGCTATCGGTGTAAGCGAGGAAAACGCCTACGCAGACAGTTGCAAGATTGAGCATGATATAAGTGAAGAAAGTTTTGAAAAAATCAAGGAATTTCTTTCAAAAAATGACTAATATATTTCAATAGTTACACTTAGATAACGGTATTGTTAAAATTGTGTTACTGCTATTGCAAAACCACATTATGTAGTGTATTATAGCATTAGGAATTAAGAAAGGGTGACCGACTATGGCAAATAATCAAACAACTCACATCGACATCTGCAAAACACGCGACACGGAAATCGACGCTATTATCTGCCGTGTTCACGAGGCATTGGTTGAAAAGGGATACAATCCCATCAGTCAGCTTGTCGGTTATATTATGTCGGGCGACCCTACTTATATTACCGGACATAAAGGTGCAAGAAGTCTGATTACCAAAGTTGAGCGTGACGAAATACTTGAAGTAGTATTCAGAAAGTATTTGTCTGAAAAATAACAAGAAATGCTATGGCGTACCATAGCATTTCTTATTTGTTCAAAAAATCAATATTATAAAAATCTTTAAATCCTATTTCTGTGAGGATTTTTTCGGTTAAATCGTAGCCGTAGTCAAGATTGGGTGCGTGATGGCAGTCAGAGGTTATTATTACTCTGCCACCGCGCTTTTTTATTTCCTCCAAAATCCATCTGTCGGGATATGGAGCATCCTTGTACCCCCTTGACATTGCCCCCGTATTTACCTCAAGCACCTGCTTTGCATCTAAAAGCTCATCAAGAGCTGAAAGTGCTGCCTTTTTATAGCGTTCTTCCTTGGGATTAAAGATGTCGTTATTTCTGTCAAACTTCGTCAGAAGGTCAAAATGCCCTATTATGTCACCTCGGAGCTTTGCAACGGATTTGTAGTATTCTTCGGCATAAGCATAGGGATCTCCGCCGTAAAATTTTTCAATGCATTCATCCTGTTGTGCTTTGCTTTCATCCACATCCATAAGGCCGTCACCTGCTTTAATATAATGTGTGGAGGCAATTACAAAATCATAATTATAATTGTCGTGCTTCGCCACAATATCACTTTCAAGCCCACACAATACAAGTATTTTATCCTTGTATTTCTCTTTGAGAGAATTGACTTCCGCGCGGTATTTTTCCTGTCCTTCAAGGCTCATACAGTAGCGTCCGTCGAAATAAATATTTTCGTGTCCGGAAAAACCTATATAGGAAAAGCCTTTTTCTATAGCACTTTGCACCGTTTCTTCAAGGGTACTTTTTCCGTCACAGTATGTGGAATGAGTATGAAGATTTCCCCTCATCATGATGTCATTTTCTCCTGCTTTACTTTTTTATCAATGACGTGACGGGATGCAAGTTCTTTGAGAACATCGTCTACATCAATGCCCATTTCAACCATCATTACCATAACGTGGTAGTAAAGGTCGGCAATTTCGTAGATTGTTTCCTTTTTGTCGTTATCCTTGGATGCGATTATAACCTCGGTACACTCCTCGCCCACTTTTTTAAGGATTTTGTCAATACCCTTTTCAAAAAGATAGGTTGTGTAGCTGCCCTCTTTCTTTTCCGTCTTTCTTCCTTTTATCATTTCAAAAAGTGCCTCAGGAGAGAAAACACCCTCTTCATCACTTTCAAAAACAAGGTCGTTGAAGCAGCTATCCGTACCCTTGTGGCAGGCAGGACCGTCCTTCTTTACATATACGCAAAGCGCATCGCTGTCGCAATCGGCAACAATTTTTACTATGTGCTGATAGTTACCGCTGGTTTCACCCTTGAGCCAAAGCTCCTGACGAGACCTGCTCCAGAAACAGGTAAGCTTCTTCTCGAGTGAGATTTTAAGGCTTTCCTCATTCATATACGCAAGAGTAAGCACCTTACCTGTTGCCGCATCAATTACTATCGCAGGGATAAGTCCTTTTTCGTCAAATTTAAGTGTAGATATATCAAGCATTTCAAATTCTCCTTACTGCTATGTTATTCTTGTCAAGTTCGTCTTTGAGGTCTTTTATTGCCACCTCTCCAAAGTGGAAAATAGATGCCGCAAGACCTGCCGACATTTTGGGGATTTCGTTGAAGAGTGTCACGAAATCTTCTATACATCCTGCACCGCCAGAGGCAATTACGGGAACATTAACAACACTTTGCACGGCTTTTAGCATTTCGATGTCGAAGCCTTTTTTAACGCCGTCGGTATCTATGGAATTAACCACTATTTCACCTGCGCCACGCTCTACCCCGCTTTTTATCCATTGGATGGCTTCAATTCCTGTATCTTCTCTTCCACCCTTGGCAAACACGTGGAACTGTCCGTCCACACGCTTGATGTCAACGGAGAGAACAACACACTGATTGCCGTAAATCTGCGCCGCTTCGTTGATTAAGTCGGGGTTGCGGATTGCACCCGAATTTACGCTGACCTTGTCTGCACCGCACTTAAGAACACGGTCAAAATCCTCCACAGTATTTATTCCGCCACCTACCGTAAGGGGGATAAATATTGTTGACGCCACCTCACGAAGGACATCTGTAAAAAGTTTTCGTCCCTCAAAAGATGCGGTAATATCGTAAAAGACAAGTTCGTCTGCGCCCTGCTCCCAGTACATTTTCGCAAGTTCCACGGGAGAGGAAACATCGGACAGACCTTCAAAATTAACGCCCTTTACGACTCTGCCATTTTTTACGTCAAGGCAGGGGATAATTCTTTTTGTAATCATTTTGCCACCTCGATTGCTTCACTAAGGTCAATGTCGCCTGTATAAATCGCCTTGCCGACAATCGCACCGTAAAGGTTCATTTTTCGGAGTGCCTTTATATCATCAAGAGTAGACACACCGCCCGATGCTACAATGTCCATAGAGAATTTTTCGGACAGTTCGCGATATAACTCACGGTTAGTGCCACGCATTGCTCCGTCACGGGAGATATCTGTACATATAACGGTTTTTACGCCAAGGCTTTCCATTTCGGAAAGGAAATCCATGCCCGAAACATCACTTGTTTCAAGCCAGCCTTTTACTGCTACCTGACCGTCCTTGAGATCCGCACCAACGGCAATTTTATCGCCGTATTTTTTGCATACAGATTCAAGAAACTGACGGTCATTAAGTGCCGCTGTACCTAAAATAACACGCATAACACCTGCATCAATGTACTTCTTCACGGTTTCCTCACTTCTGATTCCGCCGCCGATTTCAACCTTGAGGCCGCTTTCCTTTGCAACCGCTGCCACAATGTCAAAATTGGGAGTAGTACCGTCCTTAGCGCCCTCCAAATCAACCATATGGATATATTCTGCGCCTGCCTTCTTGAAGCCCTTTGCAACCTCAAGAGGGTTTTCGCTGTAAACTGTCATCTGATTGTAATCGCCTTTAAAAAGGCGTACTGCTTTTTTATCATATAAATCTATTGCCGGAAATATCAACATTTTATTTTTTCCTTTCAATCAAAGCTCGGAAAAGGCTTTTAAAATACTAAGTCCTGCCTTACCGCTTTTTTCGGGATGAAACTGGCAGCCGTAAACATTGCCGTTTTCTGCCGAGGCGGTAAGCTCGCATCCGTACTCTGCCGTTGCGGTCACACTTTCATCACAGTCTGCCGCATAGTAGGAATGAACGAAATATACACAGTCCCCGTCTTTAAGATATTTGAAAATGGGAGATTCCTTCTTGAATATAAGGGGATTCCAGCCTATATGGGGAATACTTAATCCCTCTCCGATTACATCAGCAATGGGGCGAATCTCACCTTTTATAAGTCCGAGACCGTCATACTCGCCGTATTCAAAGCTTTTATCAAAAAGAAGCTGCATTCCAAGGCAGATACCAAGGATTGGCTTGCCATTTTTCGCTTCCTCAATTATTACTTTATCAAGTCCACTTTCCGAAAGCTTCTTCCTCGCGTCACGGAATGCGCCCACTCCGGGAAGAATAATTTTATCGGCAGAGCGAAGAACATCTGCATCGCTTGTAACGATACTTTCTGCACCGATAACATCAAGCGAGCTTTTTATGGAAAACAGATTTCCTACTCCGTAGTCTGTAATTGCTATCATAATACACCCTTGGTAGACGGAATTTCGTCCCCTGCCTCCGCATCAATTTTTACTGCCTTGCGCATAACACGGGCAACAGCCTTGAACGCACCCTCAATAATGTGGTGTGAGTTTGTGCCTGCAAGCTGTCTTATGTGAAGTGTGAGATTTGCTTTCTTTGCGAAAGCCTCGAAAAATTCGTGCACAAGCTCGGTATCAAAGTCGCCCACTTTCTGGGAAGGAATGTCCATATTGAAATAGAGACCGCCTCTGCCGGAGATGTCCACTGCCGCCATAATGAGTGATTCGTCCATAGGAAGAATGATATCACCGTAGCGTGTGATTCCCTTGCAGTCGCCGAGCGCCTCGGAAAAAGCCTGACCGAGAGCGATACCTATATCCTCAACTGTGTGGTGATAATCTACATATGTGTCACCCTTACAAAGCACGGAAAGAGTGAATCTGCCGTGTTTAGCGAAAAGTGTCAGCATATGATCAAGGAAACCGCAACCTGTCTGGATTACGCCCTTTTCACATACGTCAAGAGTGAGGTTCAGTTTAATATCTGTCTCACCTGTTTTTCTGTTAATTGTAGAATTTCTCATAATATCAATCCTTTCACTGTATTTATGAAAGTTTCCATATCTTCGGGAGTGCCGATTGTGATTCTGTTATATTCGGCTATTCGTTCTGATGTGAAGTGTCTTACCAAAATTCCGTTTTCGCGAAGTTTTCTGTAAAGCTCTTCCCCACCAATTCTATCACTTTTAGCAAAGAGGAAATTGGTTTTTGAGGGCAATACCTCAAATCCCATATCAAGGAGTGCTTTCCTTGTTTTTTCGCGTGTTTCGATAATTTCAAGTCTGTTCCTCTGAAAATATTCTTCGTCGTTTATTGCCGCACTTCCTGCCGCCATTGTCATACGGTTTATGTTGTAGGGATTTACGCTGTAGCGGATTGTGTTAAGGTCACGGCAAATTTCTTTTGATGCAATGCAAAAGCCAAGTCTTGCCCCTGCCATGCTGCGGGACTTTGAAAAGGTCTGCACAACGATAATATTGTCATACTTTTTGGTAAGGGTGATTGCCGTTTCCCCACCAAAGTCCACATACGCCTCATCGACAATAACAATGTTGTCTGGGTTTGACTGCGCCACTTTTTCAATCTCAGTAAGCGGTGCAAAAATGCCTGTGGGGGCGTTGGGATTTGCAATCACAATGTTTTTATTTATACCGCAGTATTTCTTAAAGTCGATTGTAAAATCTTCTTCAAGGGGAATTTCCTCATAGGGGATATTATTCACAGCGGCAAAAACATTGTAAAACCCGTAGGTAATGTCGGGAAACACAAAGGGGTGCGAGTCATCGCCATATGCAATAAATGCAAAATTCAGTATTTCATCCGAGCCGTTGGACAAAACAACGTTTTCTTTTTCCACACCGTAATATGCGGCAATATCTTCCCTTAAAGATGTACATTCGGGATCGGGATAGAGTCTTAATAACTCCGCCTGCTTTGACGCCTCCGCAATTGCCTTTTCTGACGGTGGATAGGGAGATTCATTTGTATTAAGTTTTATATATTTCATATCCTTTGGCTGTTCGCCTGGGGTATATGGAATAAGCTTACTGTGTTTAGTGCTAAAAAATTTACTCATCTTTTAATTACTTCCTTATGTTCCTTAGGAATGTCAAAAATAGTGCAGATTGGACAAACTGAGCCAAGCGAAGCTTGGGTTACCCGAAGCTGTATGTGTATACAGCGAGAGGCGAAGTTTGTTCAAAACACAAAGCAATAAATTTCTCAAATTCTGAAGAATTCAGAATTTGTACCGATAAAATTTATACTTTTAAAAATTACATCTTTCTCAAATAAAAATATCTGCTTTGTGTGGTCGGTGCTGTTTTTCACATTCCGTCCTTAAATCGACTTACTGCACTCTTAGCATGAGCTTCGAGTCCCTCTGCCATAGCAAATTTATAAATATCGTCGCTGACTTTTTTGAGTGCATTTTCCGTATAGTATGTGTACTGTGTTTTCTTAATGAAATCATCCACGGAAAGGGGACTTGAAAATCTTGCCGTACCGCTGGTGGGAAGTGTATGGTTCGGTCCTGCAAAATAGTCACCGAGTGCTTCGGGGCAGTATCTTCCCATAAATATACTTCCTGCGTGCTTAACGCGGTCAAGATAGTCAAAGGGGTTGTCCATGCAAAGTTCCAAATGTTCAGGAGCAATCTCGTTTGATGCATTTACGGCAGTTTCAATATCCTTTACAATAATGATTTTACCGTTGTTATCAATGGATGCGCGAGCAATTTCCGCCCTCTGAAGAAGAGGAATCTGTCTTTCAAGCTCATCAGACACTTTCTTTGCGAGCTCCTCGCTTTCGGTAACTAAAACGGCACTTGCCATCTTATCGTGCTCCGCCTGAGAAAGAAGGTCAGCCGCTACGAATGCAGGGTTGCTCTTTCCGTCGGCAATAACCAAAATCTCGCTGGGGCCTGCAATCATATCGATTGAAACCTTGCCGAAAACCTGCTTTTTAGCTTCGGCAACGAAAGCGTTACCGGGACCTACAATCTTGTCAACCTTGGGTATAGTTTCTGTTCCGTATGCAAGTGCTGCAATAGCCTGCGCACCGCCTGTCTTGAACACCTTTGTAACTCCACCGATTTTCGCCGCCGCCAAAATTACGGGGTTAACCTTGCCACCCTTTGCAGGGGTTGTTATTACGATTTCGCTACAGCCTGCTATTTTTGCAGGAATGCAGTTCATAAGCACGCTTGAGGGATATGCCGCAGTACCGCCGGGGACATAAAGACCTGCCTTTTCAATTGGGATAATCTTCTGTCCTACCACTACGCCCTCATTTTCGCTTATGATAAAGCTCTGCCTTACCTGACGGCGATGGAAATTTTCTATATTTACTGCCGCCTTTTTGAGAATTTCGATAAGCTCGGGAGAAACTACCTTCATAGCTTCTTCATACTCTTCCTCGGATACAAGAAGATTTTCGGGAGCACCACCGTCAAACTTGTCAGCATATTCAAAAAGAGCTTTGTCGCCGTTTTTCTTTACGTTGTCGATGATTTCCGAAACCGTATTTTCAATGGAAGAAGTATCTTCGATATCACGGGCGAAAATTTCGTCTATACTGATTTCTTCATAATTATATATTTTAATCATTTTTGTTCTCCTTTTCGGAAACGTATTCTTCAATTGCTGTCGCAATTTTTGAAATAACATCATTCTTAAATTTGTAGCTGACCTTATTGGAAATAAGTCGTGCGCTGATGGGCACGATTGTTTCGTAGGGACGGAGGTTGTTCTCCCTAAGTGTTGTTCCCGTTTCAACAATATCAACTATAACGTCTGACAGCCCTAAAATGGGTGCAATCTCGATTGAGCCGTTCAGTTTGATTATATCAATTTCACGGCTTAATGTACTGTAATATTTCTTGGTTATATTGGGAAATTTTGTTGCAACGCGGAGAGTTCTTTCAGGATTGTCAAAAAAGTCGTCCTTTGCTGCAACCGCCATACGGCATTTGCCCATCTGAAGGTCGCAAAGCTCGTACACGTCGGGGTTGTATTCAAGGAGTATATCCTTTCCTGCAACACCGATGTCAGCCGCACCACGTTCTACATAGATTGCAACGTCGGAGGGCTTTACCCAGAAATATCTTACACCTGTTTCTTCATTTTCAAATATCAGCTTGCGGTTATTTTCGTGAATGGAGGGACAACCGTAACCTGCCTTTTCAAATATGTCGTAAACCTTTTCGCCCAGTCTTCCCTTGGGAAGAGCGATATTCAAAAGCTTATCCATTTACGGTTTCGCCACCTTTCATAACCTTGAGAAGCTCCTTGTAACGGATTGCTCCTGCATCCTTTTTCTGTACATTTACTGTTTTTCCGCTTTTCTTAAGCTCGTCTGCCACTTTTTTCACATCGGAAAAATCAGCAGTTTCTTCATATATAAGAAGTACGTCACAATCATACTCCTTATTCGTGCTGTCAATTCTTTCAAGCATATCTGAATATACGGCAAAGCCAATTGCACCGCCAGTTTTTCCCATTCCGCGGAGGAGATTGTCATATCTGCCCCCTGCGAGAATACTCTTGGGGAGCTTATCCACATAGCCGCGGAAAACAACACCGTTGTAGTATTTTGTATCACCGATAATTGAAAAATCAATATACACATTATCTGCTAAATTGCAATCAGCAAGAGCCTTTACAATAGATTTAAGCTCTGCGGCGGAATCCATCATTTCACGGTTTATGCAAAGTTTTTCAATGGAATCTATAACCTCGGTTGCCTTGCCGGAAATTTCGCAAAGGCTTACGGCAATATCTGTTATTGCACTTCCTATACCGTTTTCCTCACAAAGAGTGCGGAGAGCGAAGCTGTTTTTGTCGCAAAGAAGAGAAATAATGCTTTTTTCCACACTGCCCTCTACCCCTGCAGCACTGAGAAGTCCCTTGACAATTCCTACGGAAGAAATGTCAAGAATGTAGTTGGGGCTTACCGTTTCAAGACTCTTTATAGCAAGGGCAATAACCTCGCACTGGTCAATCTCTGTAATGTCGCCCATACACTCAATACCCGACTGCATAATTTCCTTGATTTCGTGGGTTGCCTTATCGGGGCGGTAAACATTCTCGTTATAGTAAACCTTGCTGACACTTCCCTGCGCAGGTTTGTAATTTTTTATAATAGAAAGGGTTACGTCAGGCTTTAGTGCAAGGAGTCTGCCGCCAAGATCTGTAAATGTAACGATATTTCCGCTGCCTACAAAATTCTTGTTGCGGACATACATATCGTACTCCTCAAATCTGCTCATCTTGAAAGGGGTGTAGCCGCTTTCGTGATAGAGCGAACGAAGTGCAAAGGTAATCCTTTCTTCAGTTTTTAAGATGTTGTCGTTAAGTGTCATAGGAAATCTTCTCCGTCTGTTTTATAATTTCACTTTAGCATTTTACCACGGTAAAGTGCTAAAGTCAACCCTTTATTTTAAAAATATCCGTTTAATTTTAGCACAAAAGGCGTGTATAGTCAATTTTTTATTTCCATATTATAATGCTTTATCGCAAATTATAACATCCACATCGTCTTTCGAGCAAAGGGTGAATGTTTTCTTCATCCCCAGTTTTGATGAATCGCACAAAAATATTTTCTTTCTTGTCCGAGACAGCATAACGCTCCGAAGCGATGTTTCTTCTTCCGATACGTCACTTATTTCTCCCTCATCAGAAAGTGCCTGACTGGAAAAGAAAAGGATGTCTGCATTGATTTTACTTATATAGTTTTCTGCACTACTTCCCACGAAGACATTACTCTGATTCAAGAAAAGTCCGCCTGTACAATAGAGCTGTATCTCAGGGTTATTGCACTCTTCAAAAATGCGCTGGTTATTTGTAATTATTTTAACGCCTTTTACCTGATTTATATACTTTATAATACGCCTTACAGTAGAGGATCCGTCCATCAGGATTGTTGCACCGTCAAAAACGTATTTTGCCGCTTCTTTCGCAATTTTTTCCTTGGCGGCAGAGTTTGAAGAGTCACGGAGGGTGATTGGAATAACGCTGTTTTTATACTCCTCCAGAACTACTCCGCCATATATCTGGTATACATAGCCCTTTTTTTCAAGTTCTTTTACATCGCGCCTTATTGAGGACTCACTTGTAAATACCACTTTTGCAAGCTCTTTTACCGTTGCAAAATGTTTTTCGCTCAAATAATTCAGAATTTCCTTTTGTCTTTCATATGTAATCATATCAAAGTCTCCTTTTTGAAAAAGTTTGACAAAGTTTCATTTTTCTCTCCACGGCTTGTTTTTAGAATTCCGCTGTATTATAATGTTATCATAGATTTTAAACTTTTTCAAACATTTTCAAAACATTTCATAAAGGAGAAATTAAAATGGCAGTTATAACAATCGTCGGCGCAGGAATGATGGGAAGCGCACTCGCTTTCCCCGCAAGAGAAAACAATAATGAAGTAAGAATCGTGGGCACACATCTTGACAGAGAAATTATAGATGCTTGTATCGCTGAAAACAAGCATCCTAAATTTGAAAAGGCTTTTCCCGAAGGAATTTCATTTTACCAGATTGAAGAGCTTGAGAAAGCCCTTATCGGTACGGATGTAGTTATCGGCGGTGTAAGCAGTTTCGGTGTGGACTGGTTTTCCGACACAGTCCTCCCCGTTATTCCCGAAAACGTAATTGTCCTGACAGTTACAAAGGGACTTCTTGATACTCCCGACGGAAAGCTTCTTACATATCCCGAGGTATGGCAGAAAAAACTTGACGCAATCGGCAAAAAGCTTTCACTCAATGCAATCGGTGGGCCCTGCACCAGCTATGAGCTTGTTGCACATGACCAGACTGAGGTTGCTTTCTGCGGTAATGACATTGAAACTTTGAAATACCTTAAAAAACTTATGCAGACCGACTACTACCACATAAGCGTAACAACAGACGTTATCGGAATTGAAAGCGCAGTTGCATTAAAGAACGGATACGCCCTCGGCATTGCGCTTACAATCGGTTTAAATCAGAAAAAGTTCGGTATCGACAGCGAGCTTCACTTTAATTCACAGGCGGCTATTTTCGGTCAGGCTGTTAAGGAAATGTACAAACTTCTTGATTATCAGGGTGCGGCAACTCTTGAGAACATCGCAGTAGGCTATGGCGACCTTTATGTTACGGTTTACGGCGGAAGAACAAGACTTGTGGGTATCCTTCTCGGCAGAGGTTTAAACATTGATGAAGCAAAGGCAGAGCTTAACGGCGTTACCCTTGAATCGCTGGTTGTTGCAGAAAGAGTGGCTCGTGCAGTAAAGGTTGCTGCAGGAAAAGGTATTCTTGATGCAAAAGATTTCCCGCTTCTTCTCCATACAGATGAAATTATAATCGAAAAAGCCCCTGTTAATATTCCGTGGGAAGATTTCACTTTTATAAAAGAGGTGTGATTACGGTGAAAAACATTCACTATACTAAAGAAATCCCGTATTACGGACATTTTGATATTGTTGTCCTTGGTGGCGGACCTGCAGGCGTTTGTGCGGCTATTGAAGCGGCTGAATCCGGCAAAAAGGTACTGCTTGCCGAAGCAACGGGAATGCTTGGTGGTATGGCTACATCCGGTCTTGTAGGGCCTTTTATGACCTGTTACGACCGTGACGGCAATACTCCAATCGTAGGCGGAATGTTCAGAAGAATAGTTGACGGTCTTGAAGAATACAATGCCGTATATAAGCCTGAGGATATGGATTCTCCCAGTATTCACACTTCTTTTATTGAACGTTATCACAGACACGTTACCGCGTTCGATTCTTTTGCACTTCAGCTACTATTAGACCGTATGACAGAGGAAGCCGGTGTCAAGGTGATGCTTTATACCCGTTTTGCCGATGCTGTCTGTGAGGATGGAAGTATTAAACATATCGTTCTTTCTGCTCTTGAGGGGCTTGTTTCAGTTGATGCAGATGTATACCTTGATTGTACGGGGAATGCCGATGTTGCTGCTGCAGCAGGCGTACCTACATACAAGGGCGATGAAGAAAGCGGTGTACCCCAGCCCGGAACTCTGATGTTTGAAGTTGATAGCGTAAGTGATGAGAAATTTATGGGAAGAAGCTCAAGACCTGAAAGACCCGTCAAAGCATACAGAACTCCCCGTGAAGGTGTATACAAGGTTAATCACTATCGCGTATTTGATGTAGATGCCACCAATTCCGAAAGTATGACAAATGCACATATGAAGGCTCGCAGACAGGTGCTTGATGCTTACTCTGTGCTTAAAGATAAAACCGAAGGCTTTGAAAATGCAAAAGTAACACAGGTTGCATCCGTTCTCGGAGTAAGGGAAAGCCGTCATATTGAGGGAAAATATAAAATCACGGTCGATGACATTATCAGCGGAACAAAGTTTGACGACCGCATAGCAACCTACGGTTACGAAATGGATGTTCATCCGAGAAATGAAAGTGAATCCGGTAATTTCAAAATCGAGGTTGCGGAAAGGTACTATATTCCCTACAGAAGTATGTTGCCCCAGGGCTGCAAAAACTTAATCGTTGCAGGAAAGACAATCTCCTGCCAGTCACAGGCGGCAGGCGGGCTTCGTTGTATGCCCTGTGCCATGGCTATGGGGCAGGCTGCAGGTGTGGCAGCAGTATTGGCGATTGACGGCGAATGCTCGCCCGAAAATGTCAATATTGATACACTACAGACAATGCTCAGAAGCAAGGGAGCAATTTTAGATTAGAGCACGAAAAAAGAGGTGTAAAAAACCGAAGTTTTTTACACCTCCTTTTTTACATAATAATAGGTTGCAATTGCTTTCCTTTTAACGCACTTTCTACCGCAGGAAGAAGATAATCCCACTTTGCTACAAGAGAATTATTCTTGTCAAAGGGGTCATCCTGTCCGAAAGGTACGAAGAAAATATTTTTTGTATTTAAAAGTGTTCCTATGTTTTTTGCCGAGGCGCTAAGTCCGTCATTGGTAGACGGTGCAATTATTACGGGGCGGTTGTTACGAAGATTTGCTTTTGCCGCAAGGGGAACACAACCGTCATAAATTCCGTTTGCAAGTTTACCGAGGGTATTCCCCGTACAGGGAGCAATTACCAGTGCATCTATCAGTTTTTTAGGACCGATAGGCTCTGCCGCCGTAACACTTGCAATTATTTTTCTGCCGCATATATCCTGAATTTCATTTATATAGTCATTACATTTACCGAATCTGGTGTCGGTAGAGTAAACTGTTTCACTCATTATGGGGAAAATATCGTAGCCGGCTTCTTTCACGGTTTTACAAACATCCGTCACTTTTCTCATTGTGCAAAACGAGCCGGTAAATGCAAATCCTAACCGAATTTTTGCTGCATCCATAAATTATTCACCTAAC
>SVJW01000023.1 GCA_015068735.1 Oscillospiraceae bacterium | reverse complement strand
TCCTGTTTGAGCTGTTGGCACACAGTTGTTTTTCCAATTCCCATAGTGCCACCAATCATATATAAAGTTTTCATCATTCGCACCTACAAATTCAAAATTTATCGAACTCTTTCTATCTATATAGATTAACTATATTGTAACATTTTTTTGCCTATTTGTCATCTATTTACGCATAATTATCTTAAAAAATGTATATTTTTTGTTCACCAATACTCATGTAGGACAGAGACTTAAATAAAAGAAGCTGTGATAAAAGTTACTGATTTTATCACAG
Organism: Oscillospiraceae bacterium; assembly: GCA_015068735.1. Classification (GTDB taxonomy): domain Bacteria; phylum Bacillota; class Clostridia; order UMGS1883; family UMGS1883; genus UMGS1883. The sequence continues at coordinate 25,690 of SVJW01000023.1, read as the reverse complement.
CTTCTTTATTGACTTTTCTTTTCTTACACTTGAGGCATAATTTTCTAAGGCAATGCAAATACTTTTGAGCTTGATTTCTGCATGACTCAGAATTAACTGCTTTCGTTTTGCTGATTCTTCACCTTTTTCAATATCCGATATGGCTGCTTCCATTTGATTACGGATTTCTCTAATTTCAAAGTCTGCAGGCTCAAGTAATTTTTCAGCAATGTTTGTATAGCATTCTGAAATATTGTCTGCAACAGAATCTATAAATTCATATGCAGTGTTTGAAAGGTTTTTTGTAACCTCATTTGTAACTTGTTCTTTTATTTTTGTTAAAATTCCTGATTTCGGATCCTTGTTGCCTCCCATAAGGTTAACTGCAAACAAACTCACAATCGTGGCAGTATTCAGGAATGATAATATAACAAGGAGAGATTCTCCCGTAACTCTTGCGGAAATATTTCTTGAAATTTTAACTTTATCATAATCAAATGAAGCGGGCGATAACTGTTCCTGCCCCATTATCTGTGACTGCAAGTTATCGGAAATATTTGCTCCGGGTATTGTTGATGCCGTATTATAAACTTCCTCTGCAAGCGCACGAATTTCTTTTTCTGCAGATTCAAATATAGCAGTCCCTTTTTCCTGTATAGCAGGGAAGAGTGTTTTTTCCTGCCACTCTTTATTATGACCTTCAATTTTTCGTGCTAAGTGAGCGGATATTTCATCAAGAACCTCTTTTATCTTTGCATTGTTGGGAATCATTCCGACCTTTGTTGTTGTAGTAAAATCGTTTACCCAATCAGGAATCAGTGCAATGATGTCAAAAATATGTTTTTGAGCCATTTGTTTGAAGTCCACATTGCATTGGTCTATAGTATAGAGTATCTTTTTTTGCAAAAACTCTTTTTTCGTTTCAAGTAATTTGAGTTTTGGGGCGATGCTTTGGTATTTTTCATTAAGGTCCTCTATTGAGGTTTCAAGCATAGCTTTTCTTCTGGGAATTATTTTTCCTATAATTTCTTCTGTTAAAAGCTTTCTTAACTTCTGTGCTGTTAAATACAGCCTGGATCTACCGCGATTAAGTGTCAAAAATCCGGAAAGACTGCTTTCAAAAGCAGGCAGACCTGATTTATGCAATTTATCACAATCGGTTTCTTTTTTTGCATCAAGAGCATCTTTTGCAGATATGAAGAATATGCCTTCTGAACCAAAGCTTGTAAGTTTTTCCAGTTTCTTTACTGCGAATTTCATAATTCTTTCTTTTTCTTTGTCAGGAATCATATCAAACCTGTTCACAACAAAAAATAAATCGGAAAACCCTTGTGCCGCAAGATGATTTTCAATAAAATTCATCTCTTCCATTGAACACAGAGCAGTAGCATTCAGAACGAAAATAACAGCATCGGCTTTGGCTATATAGTCCATTGTAACCTTGGTTCTTGTGGAGTGCTCATTAAGACCGGGGGAGTCTATAATTTCAATCCCGCTCTCCAGAAGCTGCATTGGCCAAAAAAGTTCAACCCTTTCGTAAGGACTTTCAAGAAGCATCTCTCTGGGGTCTTTTCCCATTGGAATTACAACAAAGCTTTCAATGTCGTTATAGGGAATTTCCATTGGGGGAATATTTTTCATTTTATGTTTTTTCATATGTTCCAGGGCTTTTTCGGATAATTCTTTGGGGAGAATATCGGGAACAGGATTTTTAAAATGAAGAACGGCACGTTTTTTTTCTCCGTACTTTACTTCGTTTATAACTGCAGTGCAGGGGAGGGCATAAGCAGGGAGCACCTCTTCTCCTAAAAAGGAATTTATAAATGTTGATTTACCGTTTTTGAATGTTCCGACAATCTGAATTTTAAAATCACGGCTTTCAATCCGATTTCCGAGACTTTTCAACTTTTGGGTAAACTTATCCATATTGAGTTCATTTATAAGAAGTGCGGAATGATTTAAAATTTCTGAAAGCTGAAGTCGTTGCTTTTTGAATTTTGTATACTCCTTAATATTCTCATCTGTTAAAGAACTGTTTTCAGTCTCATCTTCTGAAACGAATTCTGATGAATCAATAAAAATTTCTGCAGGTCTGAAAAAAGTTGTTTCATTCTCAAAAGAAATAGGCTTTCTTTCATTAACAGAATCTTTTTTTGCATCTTCCTCTTTTTTAATAGAGACATCGTCCAAAGAAGTGGCAACACGAAAAAAACCGGTTCCGCTGTCATCTTTTTGTTGAGACAGAGAATCGCTTTGTAACATACTGCCGCCCGAGTTTGTTCGGGCGGCAGTATGTTGTGCCATTGATATATTTTGTTTGTTATTGTTATTGTTATTGAAATTGTCTTTGGAATTAAACATAACTCCTCCTGATTAAGTCGGTGAAATTATATTTTTATCAGGCAAAGCTCTCTGCTTCTTTTGATAATGCTTCAATTTTTTTAATAAGAACATTGATGCTTTCGATATCTTCGAAACTCAGATTTTCCGAGGAAGACTCAATAACATCTTTCTGGGATTTAATCCAGTTTTCCTGCTTTTCTGAAGAGTCTGAAATTATATCGTTATATATTTTCTTAATTCTTTTCTCACTATGTATCATGGCGTTTTTCACTACACCGGGAACACCTTTTTCGATTTCCTTTTTCAAAATCTCTCTTTGTTCCTCAGTACGCTTTTTAAAGAACACTTCAGACAAAATTGAACCGCCGGTACCAACACCCATAGAACCTATTATTGGTGGAATTCCCGTTGAAAGCATCAGCATAACGGAACCGAGACTCAATGCCGCAACACCAACTCTGCCTATGGTTCGTTCAGTGCTTATGTCTTTAACCGCAACCTGACCGCCTGTTTTAAAATCTGTATATTCATCCTTGCTTAAGATTTCATCTGGAGAATAAAGCACACTTGTTTTGAAGTTCTTCTCCAAAACAGTATTAAAATTACGCACATCTACAGCGAGCTGTCTGCCGATAACGCTTTCAAGCAGAGATGCAAGTCTGGTCATCTCTAATTTGAGGCGATAAGGATAATCTTCTTCCCACCATTTTTTCAGATTGGAAACATGTGAAATATCATATTGCAGTTTTTCAATTATATTGACCTGTTCTTCCTGAGCTTTCCTTATGAAAAGCTTATAACATTCTTCGCTTTTCTGAATCATTTCAGATTTTGCTTTTTCCCATACAAGAACGGATTCTGAAAGCAACTGTGTTTTTTTGTCTATGAGCTGCTTCCTTTTTGAATCATTTTCAGCCTCGAAAAGACATTTTTTTTCATTAAGAAAAGCTACAGCCGAATTAAGGTGAGAAGCAATCTTTGCGGCAACCCACTTTTCGGTCAGGTCTTTTCTTTTTGAACTTGAAATCCATGAATTGATTTGTCCGATAATCTTGTCCATTCCAATGATAGACTCATACTTATTGTCGGGCATTTCCGTTTTGTAAGGTACGTATACCGGAATATCTTTCATATTCCAGGTTTCAAGCTTTGCCTTTACAAAATCGATAATTCCGTTTCTTTGCTCTTTGCTTACAGTATCAAGCTTTGTGATAATAAGCAAAAGAAAGGGAGTTTTCTTGGAAATCAATCTTTCTTCAATAAAAAGTTTCTCGCTCATACTCATTGCGGCTGTTGCACTTATTGTTATAATAGCACCGTCGCAACCTCTGAGTGCATCTCCTATAACCGCGGCACGGGAAGATTCCAGGTCGCCTGCTCCGGGAGTGTCAACTATCTCTATTCCGTTTGAAAGCCACTTGGATTTTATTCCTACAAAAGCAACTCCCGAAGGATCTTTACCGTCATCGGATGCAATATACTGATCCCAGGAGTCAACTGATAAAGGCAAAATTTTCTTTTTTCTGTTTGCCGTATCCAATACTGTAATATACTCCTTGTCAGAATGCTTAATCCTAGTGAGTATTGCAGTAGTAGGCATATTTGCAACGGGAAGGAATTCGCGGTCAAACATTTTATTTATAAAAGTACTTTTTCCTCTGCTGAATTCACCTACGACGGCAACAGTGAAAGTCTGCCTTTTTAAATCTTCTTTTGCCCGGCTGATCTCGTCAGAAAAAGAATGAAGATTTTCCTCCTCAAGAAGAGCTGTGCTTTCGTTAAAAAGGCTTTTCAGTTTTGGTGAAATTGCCAAAGCGCTGTTTGCTAAAGATGAATTACTTTCTCCTTTTTGAGATTTGAAAAAACCGGGATTTGCAATAACGTCGGACATATACCGTTTTCCTTCCTTATTTTAGATATTTATCGCTGAAATCCTTGTCAATTGCTTTATAAATAGGTGTAAGACACGGTTCAAGCATTATGTTGAATAAATCCTTGAATTGGTTATCCTCTCCTTCGCTGTAAGGAGCATTGTAAAGAATTGCCATTGCAGTTTTGCTATACATATTATAAAGCTCTGCGCGTTTTTCTTTGAATTCATGTTTGTTGTATTTTTTTACTGCATCGTGTCTGAAAAAACCGATGGGTTTATCAAAGTCAACTTTTCTGAACAGCGGATCAAAGCTAAGGTCTTCAAATCCTACAATTTTTTCATCAGAAACAGATACGGTAATAAGGTATTTTATAGGATATACCAATGTCTTATCAACTTCGCCTGTAATTTTATATTTCAAAAAGGGAATTGTAAGACACAATTTTGAATTTTTTATACTGAGAACGGGATATCCGTCAACATACCCCATAGGAATTTCACAGTTGTAGTAGAACTCACGGGATTTAACATTTTTAATTATCTGTGCAATATCTATATTTTTCATGGCTAAATACCTCCTTACATACACTCAACCATATAACAGTTTCCGTCTTCCCAAGCATCCATAAAGGTGTCCAAAGGAACTAAGCAACCACGCCCGTCGGGATTTCCGGAATCGTTTAATATAACAAGAGGATTTTCAGGATCGCTGTTATCAATTCCTATAACTTCTACCGCATGATTAACGCCATCTCCGGGGATATATACGTCATCATTTTCACCAAACCAATATTCATCAGCATCAACAGAAACTATAACCTTGTGCCCCTCATTAAGGCTTTCTACGATGTCATTGATGTCATTGCCGGAGCTTGTTTCGTTAGGAACTTCATAATAGTCAAGAATCTTGTCCATATGTATAATAGGTGTGCCACCTTCTTCTGTAAACCAACCGTTTTCAATGGCAAGATCAACAAGGTCTTCAATATCTACTTCCTGTCCTGTATATTCTTCAATAACAAATTTCTGAGCATAAATAGCGCAACGACCTGTATCACCTTGACTTTCCCAAAGGTCAAGCACTTCTTCGGGATTTCCGATTATGCTGTCGGAATCTGCAGTAGAGGGATCAAAATTATTAAGCTCATATGCGAACCTTCCGTTATCATCGCTTTCGTCATATCCTAATTCGTCAAGATCTATGTAGGGAAGAGCATCGTCATCTTCGTTGAAATCATCAATATCTTCATCTTCCGTGTCTTCATCAAACGAAAAATCGTCAAATTCTTCAGGCTTTTCAGGAGCATAGGGGACAACATAATCGTCATCATCCTCAGGATAATAAGTAGTGTCTTCATCGATCATTTCATCGTCGGGAAGAACTTCATCCTCCATGGAAAAAGGATTTTCCTCTCTTGTTATCTCGAACTTGTCAGTATTTCCGTCAAAATCAAGGTCGGCAGCTCGCATGAAATAAGCATCCCCTGAACCGTCATCAGCGGAAATCATCATTTCGGAATTGTCTGTCACTCCGTCAAAGTTTAAGTCTTCCTCCATAACGGCAAAATCAACAGTTCCATCGAAGTCTGAATCAATCTGAGTTTCGGTATAATCAACAAGACCGTCACCATTTGAATCATGTGAAATAGTATAAGAATCAATCATACCGTCATAGTTTACATCTTGTGCCGCTGCAGTTGTATCAAAATAACCGTCTCCGTCAGTGTCGGAAACAATGTTCACGATGTCTGAATAACCGTCTCCGTCTATGTCGATTTCTTCGATAATGGAATCGTCAATTCCATCCATGTCTAAATCGACGGTTTCAACATGAATGCTGTCATAACCCAGATCGCTTTCTTCTCCCAATGACCATACATCAGTATCGTCAGAAGCGGTGCTGTCGGGGTTAAGATCAAAGTCGTCATTTAAAAAGAAGTTATTTCCCATTTCCCATTCCTCCGTATTGTATAAAATGTTGGTTTTGCGCATTTGTCTGTATATATATGGTAATTATACAATATCGTGTCAGATTTTGCAATAGTTGTACCGGCAAAAAAATTAAAATGGGAAAGTATTTCGGGAGAATTTCCAAAATATTGACAAACCGGTGTTTTTATGATATCATCCACTTATTGTTGTGTATCGGGATTTTTCCCTATACACAATTTTTACCGAAAAAAGACCTTAGGAATAGCTGAGGAATGTTTTATGAAGAAAGTAAACTTTAATTTCAGAAAAATTAAAGAAGTGTTTGCACCGGTGTTGGCTCTGCTCAGAAAGAATTGGGAAAAAGCGGAGGCAAAGTTTACAGGAATGAAAACTATCAGAGAAAACTTTGTAGCGGCATTTCCACAGATAAAAAAAGTATTGAAATTTCTTGTAGGATTGATTATATCCATACTTCCTTTTTATCTGATGGACCATTATGTCAGGGAACTTACAACTGATATAAGGTTTTCGCATACATCAATAACAAAGGCAAGCAAAGTATTTTCAGCTTCATGGATTCTGCTTTTTGTATTTGTATCAAGGTGTATGAAAGGGCGATGGGGAAGAGTTATTTACGGATTATGTTTTATAACATTCTTTGTTTCCTTTGCTGTCCAGTCGATTTATTATCCCTATACCGAATTCTTCTTCGGTTTCAACTTGTTGCAATCCGCTGAGGAAGGCAGTGCCTATATCCTGGATGTGGTGAAAAATACTGATACGAAGACTTATATGACGTTTTTGTTAGTGTTGGCAACAGGGATTTTAGGAATTGTAAAATTTCCCAAGGCGGAGCATTTTAAGTATAAAACATTTTTTGTAACCATAATTTTCTTCTTGATGTTTTATACCAGTGCCCCCTCTTTGTTGGGTGAGGCAAATACATCCCTTGAATGGGACACGTGGAGAAATCCGAGAAACACTTATAACGATTTCAGTAACCGTAATAACAGCATGAAAATCTGCGGACTATATGAATACACCGTCAGGGATTTGTATGTTACGTTTATAAGGAATAATGATGTAAGAGATCCTAAAGAAATCGATTTTGTTGAGCATGTTTATTCTACAGAAACTCCGCATAAAAAGAATTCCTATACCGGAAAGTTTAAAGGAAAAAATATTATTTTTGTTCAGCTTGAAGGAATGGACAATTGGCTCATTACTCCGGAGGACACACCGAATTTATACGGAATGATGAATAACTCCATTGTCTTTAACAACCATTACTCCTATTATACAGGCGGTGGATCAACCTTCAACTCAGAACTTGCTGTGGCGACAGGCTTTATCACACCTGTTTCCTTCACCGAAAACCCATATTCTTTCAGCGGTAACACATTCCCATACTCACTTCCTCACATTATGAAGGAAAAAGGCTACTCCGCAAACGCTTTTCATATGAATACCGGGGAGTATTATTCCCGCGACATTAACTATATGAACTGGGGATACGATAATTACTACAGTCTTATTGAAGATGGTAATTATGAAGATAAGTCTTACCAATTGGACAGAGAACTTATTCTTAATGAGTTTTTCTATGAGAAACTGTTTAAGCAAGAAGAGCCTTTTATGCACTATATAATAACATATACTACGCATACTCCTTTCAGACTCAATTGCAGTACGGGAAAATTGATTGCTGCTGAACTTTATCCTGAAGAGGAAGAACTTCCGGAATTGGGAGAAGAAGAGGTTGCAAGACTTTTTGCAGCAGAAACTGACAAAATGATGGGACTTTTGTTGCAGTCATTGGAAGACAATGGCCTTGCAAAGGATACAGTCGTTGTGGTATTTACTGACCATTACTTATATACCCTTAATGATAAGAGTATACTTGAACCGTACAAAAATACTGAGAACAATTTGATAAACAACACCCCGTTTTTCATCTGGAGTAAGGGAATGAAACAAAAACAAATTGATAAAGTCAATTCCCAGATAGATATCCTGCCTACGGTACTTAATATGATGGGTGCGGAATTCAATGATGAATGGTATGTAGGAAAAGATATTATGGATGAAAACTACACCGGATATGTATTTTTCAGCGACTACTCCTGGTACGATGGCGTTAATTATGTTGAAAACGGAACGGTTGTAAATAACTCTTCAGCAGACCAGCAGTATATAGTGGATGTTAATACGTACATAAATGATCTTATTCAGAAAAACGATCTTACGCTGAAATATGACTATTTCAAAAAAAGAAAATAAAAAACTAACCGACTTTCATTGTTTTGAAAGTCGGTTAGTTTTTTTATTCTATATTAATATGTTTTTCGGAAATACGTCTGTTTACAAACTGCCTTGTAACGGTATACAAAACCGATGTCAAAGGAACGCTTATCAGCATTCCTGCAATTCCCCACAAACTCCCACCGACAGCAATAGATGCAAGTACGAATAATCCGGGAAGTCCTACTGATTTTCCTACAACCTTGGGGTAAATAAGATTTCCTTCAAACTGCTGAAGAATAACGATAAAAATAAGAAATACCAAGGCTTTTATAGGGCTTACAATGACTATCAGGAACGCGCCTACAAATGCGCCTACATACGCACCCAGAACGGGAATCAGGGCGGTAAAGGCAATTACCACAGATACAACTGCGGCATAGGGGATGCGAAGAATAAGCATACCTATAAAACACAGTATTCCAATGATAAATGCTTCAATAATCTGACCACGGATGAAATTGTTGAAAGTCTGGTTTGTCAGCTTGAGAAAATCCATTGTTTTATCCGCATGTTCTTTTTTAAAAACTGCATAGAGAAGCTTTTTAAGACTAAGACACAACTTCTCTTTCTGGATCAACATATATATTGCCAGAACTATAACAACTACAGCATCAAACACCGTGGAAAAAATAGATGTTGTTATTTGAATTGTAGTGCTTACAAAGTCCGTTCCGATCTTTGGAAGAGATGTTAAAAGAAACTCCTGAAACTCTTTCGTGTTCAACTCGAAATGCGGTAATCGAATATTATATTTTTCCAACTTTTCGCTGAAAAATTGTTCTGTATCTTCAATGAATCCCGGAAGCAATTTAATAAGGTCGGAACCGGTATTTACCAATTCCGGAATCAATATCAGAAGTATTGCGGCAAGAATTCCTATAATAAGTGCAAGACTCAAAAGCAGGCAGACAGCTCTTTTTATTCCGTTCTTCAACTTTGTTTTTTTGCCCGGGATAATTTTATCCCACAGTTTTTCCAGTGGTATCATAAAAATATTGACAATATAAGCAATACAGAAACCATATATGATAACAGAAAAAATATTCAATATTCTTTTGAAAAAAGCCAGAATACCTGAAAGATCAGCAAGCGCACAATAAAAAGTAATTAAAGCTGCGACCAGTACAAATATTCCGAAAAAGAAACTGCGGTTTTCTTTTTTCATTGAATTTACACCCTCTAAAGTTTATTAAACTTAATATTATAAATATAACCAAATATAAGCAAAAAGTCAATATATCAGTTGAAATGTTCAATAAATTGTAATATTTGACCATCATAAGTGATTATTGACAAAAAAGCAAAAAATGGTATAATTAAAATTGAATTTTATTTATCAATTGAAATTCAGGGAGGAAGAAAAATGAAAAAAACGATATCACTTATGTTGGTTTTATGTTTGTTTTTGTTTTCATTGTGTGGCTGTAATAACGGTGGAAAGTCTTCTGAACCGGATCATTCAGCTGAAGAAATCATTGACAGTATTCTTACGAATATCGAGAATGTCGAAAGTTTATATCTGGAATGTGAAACAGACAGCAGTATGAGCGTGATGGGAAGCAAAGTTGATTCTAAATCAACGGTAGTAAGTGAAGTAAATATCAAAGAAAAAGTTCAGTATATATCTATGGTAATGGAGACATTGGGAAATACAGTTAAAACCGAATGTTATATAAAGGAAAATGCAAACGGTGCAGATGTTTATCTGAATGCAAACGGTAATTGGATAAAGCAGACGGCAATTATTCCTGAAAAGGTGGCAGAACTGGGAATTTCCACAGATTCCTATCAGATGATGAGCCTGTATTTTGAAATGCTGAAAGATAATTGTGAGATTTCTGAAACCACAGCCGACGGCAGAAAATGTTATGTGTTTACCGGTAAAATTGATGCAGGAGAAGAAATTCTTGAAAAATCAAGTCTGGGAAATACTCTCCATCAGCTCATCGAGAGTGGGTTGAGCCAGGAACAGATTGAGGAAATTATCTCAAATGTAGGTGAATTTGAAGTTACCTTATATGTGGATAAAGAAACTCTGTTGCCGACACAGTTTGAAGTTGATATAACGGAGGCTACTCAGAATATTATGACCGGTCTGGCAGATGTTTTGGGTGAATCAGGTGAAATTAAAGTTGAAAAAAATGTGGCTATTTCAAAGTACAGTCAGTATAATGAAATTGGCGAAATAACAATCCCCGAAGAAGTGCTTAACGCTGAGGAAGTGGCTCTTTATTGATAAAACAAAAAGGCAAATCCGTAATCATAGATTGCGGATTTGCCTTTTTTCCATCCTCAGCCAGTTGAAAAAACCGTATAAATCATTGACAAGAAACATTATAAAACAGAAAACCATAGGGATATAAGATATATCTTCTACAGAAGCAAGAATCCAAAGGATTATTAGAACTATGTCATTTGCGGCATACCCAAGTGCATAGTAGGGACTTCTTAAAAAAGTCAGATAACAGGCAATAAAACTCGTTGTTACAGAAATTGTACTGAACAAAAGATTTTCATTGTTCAGATAAGCTAATATAAAATAAAATATCGCAGTTACCATCAAAGCAAGTGCAAAGACGGACACAATGTCACTTTTTTTAAGTTTCCTCACGGCAACTTCCTTTGTGTCTTTGTAAGGGTTTTTCATCCACGAAATAACGGAAGAAACGGCAATGGGAGCAGTCATGCAAAGATATGTCATCATTTCTCCGTAATAACGGAAGTAAAAAGAGATAATTCCGTAAAACAGCGCAAATATTACGGTTAAAATTTGTCCCAAAACATAGCCCTTGGCAACGAAAATTAAAGCGGTAACGCCTATAAGAGATGCCGTGATTGTAAGAATGTCATTTCCTCCTGACAAGAGGAAAGACAGAATAACAACCAGAACGGAAGTAAGCCATAACCCTAATTCAAATTTTGTTAAGTCACAAAACGAATTTTTAAATTTCATAATTTCCCCTCACATAAAAATAAGCATCCCTGCACATCTTCTAAGACCTAACGATGTGTAAGAATGCTTTACCCGGTGGCAGTTCAATAATTGTATTACCTTCATTATAACACAATTTAATAGAATTTCAATACTTTTTTCTGCTTGATTATTAACAAAAAATATGGTATAATATTTTAGATTGTATACATAATTATTTGCTGAAGAAATGCAGGTGATAAAATGTACCTTAAACGAATAGAGTTGCAGGGATTTAAATCCTTTGCAGATAAGACTGTTATTGAGGTTCATCAGGGTGTAACTGCCATTGTCGGTCCTAACGGAAGCGGTAAGAGTAACATCTCCGATGCTGTAAGATGGGTTATGGGTGAGCAGAGTGCAAAAACTCTCCGTGGCGGAAAAATGGAAGATGTAATTTTTGCAGGTACGCAGAAGCGTAAACCCCTCGGTTATGCGGAGGTTTCGCTTGTGCTGGATAACTCTACCCATTTTTTGCCTTGCGAATATGAAGAGGTTGAAATTACAAGAAGAGTTTTCCGCAGCGGTGAAAGTGAATATATGATTAACCGTACAGGATGCAGACTTAAGGATATAAATGAACTTTTAATGGATACAGGTCTCGGACGTGACGGATATTCCATCGTAGGACAGGGTAAAATAGCGGAAATAGTTTCGTCAAAAGGTGAAGAGCGCCGCCAGATTTTCGAGGAAGCGGCAGGTATATCAAAATACCGTTACCGTAAAAACGAAGCTGAGAGAAAACTTGGTCATACAGAGGATAACCTTGTCCGTGTGCGCGATATTCTGGGCGAGCTTACAGAACGTGTGGAACCTCTTCGCAAGCAAAGTGAAAAGGCAATCAAGTACCTTGACCTCAGGGAAGAACTCAAGGGTATTGAGGTAAGCGCACTTCTCGAGATAACAGACATCAAGAAAGAAGAGAGTGTAAAAACAGGCGAGCTTTATCAGAATGCAGTCCGTGAATTTGAAGAAGCAAAAACTACTCTTGATGAGTACAACGAAAAAAGCGATAAACTCTATGCAGAAATGAGAGAAACCGACAGCGAACTGGAAGGCAAGCGGGAACATCTTGCGAAGCTGGAGGGAGACAGCGCTGCCATAGAAAACGAAAGAGCTATCATTAAAAATAACATAGAAAATCACAAGGTAAATATTGTCCGCATTGAAACAGAACTTGCAGGCTGGTCTCACAGAGAAGAGGATACAAAGGCACAGATAACCGTGCTTGAAGAACAGAAAACTCAGGTTAACGAGCATTTCCTTAAAATGGCGGACGAGCTTCAGGCTCTTGAGGAAGAAGACAGTCTTATAGGTGAAGAGGTTTCCCGCCGTGTCAAAGCACTTGAAACAGCAAGGGAAGAAGTCCTTAATCTTCGTTCCAAAAAGAGCGAAGCACAGTCAAGACTTGACAGTATTGACCTTATTACTCAGAATATTGAAACACGCCGTTTCTCAATTGAAGTTGATATTGCAGCGGCAACTGACGATATTAACCGCCTTACTGCAAAGTGCAGTGAGCTTTCCGAAAAGGCTGAAAAGGCGCAGACAGAATTTGATAAGCTTTCCGATGAAGTTTTTGAAGTGAATCAGACTTATCATAATTCAAACCGTAAAAGCGGAGAACTTAAAACAAAATATAACGAGCTTTCAACCAAACTCGGTGAAAAACAGGGCAGACGCAAGATGCTTGAAGAAATGGAAAAAGGTCTTGAAGGCTATGCCCGTAGTGTCCGTGATTTGCTTAAGGCGAAGGAAGACGGCAAATATGACGGAAACCTTATCGGTGTACTCAGCAAACTTATAACCGTTGATAAGAAATATACAACAGCCATAGAAACAGCTCTCGGTAACGCAATGCAGAATATTGTTGTAAATACCGAATCCGATGCAAAAGAGGCTATTGAATACCTGAAAGCCAACCGTCTCGGACGAGTGACATTTCTGCCTATATCCTCTCAGGAGGGCAGGCGTCTTGACAACGAAGACCGTGTTATGGGAAATGAGGGAGCACTTTTTATTGCAAGTGATGTTGTAGAGTGTGAGGACGCTATAAAAAATGTAATAGAGGCACTTTTGGGAAGAACCGTAATTATGGATAATATGGATAATGCGGTAAAACTTGCAAAGGCTACTCACTATAAATTCAAAATAGTGACACTTGCAGGGGAACTTCTCCAGCCCGGCGGTAGCATTACAGGCGGTAGCGTTAACCGCGCGCAGGCACTTTTGGGCAGAAAAGACGAAATTGAAAAACTTTCTGTCGAGTGTGAAAAACTTCAGGAAGAAACGGAAAATCTTGAAGACGAAATTGACGATTTAATGGAACTTGCGGAAAAGAGCAGAAGAAAAGAAGCTACTCTCCGTGAAAAACTTTCCGAAAGTGAAAATAAGCTTATGAAGGTCAAGGCGGAAGCCGATATGAAGGAAAGCCTTCTTAAAATGGCACATGAACGCCACGAAAAGCTTATGAACGAAAAAAATCAGATTTCCACCCAGCAGACAGATACCGTGGAAACAAAGAAAAAGCTTCGTGAGATTCTTGAAGGCTCAGATGAACTTATAGAAAAAGCGGAAGAAATTGTGCGAACAAAACAGGAAGCGGTAAGGGAAGAAACCCTGCGCCGTGAAGCACATTCTGGCAAGGTTATTGACAAGAAAATGGAAATCAACAGTGCCCAGAAAGATGTGGAAATTGCTCAGCAGAGAATTGAGGATGCAAAACGCAGTATACTTAACTCTCAGTCGGATTACAAGCTGAAGCTTGACGAAAAACGTGCTCAGGAAGAGATGATTGCCTCTCTTGAAAAGCAGGTTGAGGACAATCTTATGCGTCAGAATCAGTGTGCAGTCGCCATTGAGTCTATGAAAGAAGAAATCAAGACATATATGAGCGGCAGAAGCGGAAACGATATTGAGCTTGAAAAACTCCGCGAAGGTATTAAGGAATTAAATGAAAAAATCCTTGTTCTGCAAGGTGAGGTTGTAAGAATTGAAACCAAGAAAAACAAGATAGAAGAAGATCTGGAAAATGCCGCAAACCGTCTCTGGGATAACTATGAGCTTACATACAATACGGCTCTTGAGTTTAAAAAGGATATCGGCTCTCTTTCCGAAGCACAGAAAACCATTTCTCAGCTTAAAAATTCAATCCGTGCATTGGGTAACATAAATGTAGATGCAATTGAAGAGTATAAAGAGGTCAAGGGCAGATATGAATTTATGAGCACTCAGGTTGCCGATATGGAAAAGGCAAAGGCTGACCTTGAAAAGCTGATTGGCGAAATGGTTGCTGTAATGCGCGAACAGTTTGCCAAGAAGTTTGTAATTATAAACGAACTTTTCGGAAAAAGCTTTGTGGAACTTTTCGGTGGAGGTAAGGCGGAGGTTAAGCTTCTTAACCCCCTCGACACTCTTGAAAGTCCCATCGAAATTGAAGTTCAGCCTCCGGGAAAGAAACTTCAGAGCATTACACTTTTGTCCGGTGGTGAGCATGCACTTACCGCAATTGCACTTCTGTTTGCACTTTTGCAGGTATCACCGGCGCCGTTCCTTGTTCTTGACGAAATTGAGGCAGCACTGGACGATGAAAATGTATATCGTTTTGCCGATTACATAAGAAGCCGTGGCGACAATACCCAGTTTGTGGTTATTACCCACCGTCGCGGGACTATGGAAGCAGCAGACATTCTCTACGGCGTTACAATGCAGGAGAAAGGCGTCAGCCGACTTCTTTCCATGAAACTTGAAGAAGTAGCGTTTGAGGAATAAGAAAGGATAGTTTAAGTAATATGGAACAAAATACAGAAAAGAAAGGGCTTTTTGCAAGACTTCGTGAAGGTCTCGGAAAAACCCGTAACGCTTTCACAGAAAAAATAGATAACGTATTTTCAGTTTTTTCAAAGCTTGACGATGATTTGTATGACGAGCTTGAAGAAGCTCTTGTGCTGGCAGACATCGGGGGACAGACAAGCTGGGAGATAGTGGAACAGCTTCGTGAAAATGTAAAAAAGAAGCATATCAATGATGCCGAGGAAGCTAAAAAAGAATTGAAAAATATAATTTGCGAAATCCTCAATTCCAATGATTGTGAGCTTCGTCTTGAAACAAAACCTACCGTAATTCTTGTAATAGGCGTTAATGGAGTAGGTAAAACCACTACAATCGGTAAACTTACTTCAAAACTTAAAAAAGAGGGCAAAAAAGTTGTGCTTGGTGCAGCAGATACATTCCGTGCGGCAGCGGCAGATCAGCTTGAAATATGGGCAGAGAGAAATGACGTTCCCATTGTTCGTCTTACAGAGGGTGCAGACCCTGCGGCAGTTGTATTTGACGCTTGTTCATCCGCCAGAAGTAAGGGGGCGGATGTGTGCATTTGCGATACTGCAGGACGACTTCATAACAAGAAAAACCTTATGGATGAGCTGGGAAAGATTTACCGTGTTATTGAACGCGAACTTCCCGAAGCACAGAAAGAAATCCTGCTTGTCCTCGATGCAACAACAGGTCAGAATGCCGTCAATCAGGCGGAGGAATTCAATAAGATTGCAAAGATCAGCGGAATAGTTCTTACTAAACTTGACGGTACCGCAAAGGGCGGTATTGTGGTAAATATCTGCAAAAAGCTCGGCGTACCCGTTAAATTTGTGGGCGTAGGTGAGGGGATAGACGACCTTCAGGTATTTGACCCTCAGGCATTTGCAGAAGCACTTTTCGGTGAATGATATTATGAAAAAAGAATTTGAATGCAAAAGAATTCTGGTTGAAAATATAGAAAACAGCCGAGAAAAACTTCTTGTACGCAGAAAACACCTAAAAAACTATGAACTTCATTGGCATGACTGCTTTGAAATTGAGCTTATGCTACGCGGAAGTGCGGTGCAGGTGTTAAACGGTGTTCGTTATGAGATGATCCCCGGTGATATTTATATGCTTAATCCTACGGATTTTCACAGTATGGAAACAACAGGGGCAACGGTATATAACATTATGTTCAGTGAGGATATGCTGGACAAGGAAGTTTTGCAAAAAATCCTGAGTATCGGAAAAAATATTTTTTTCCATCTGGACAGCAGGGAAATGCAGAATATTGAATTTCTCATTTCCAGAATGCTCTATGAATTTATTCACTACACAAACTATTCCGATACTATAATTCAAAATCTTCTGGAATGTTTATTTATAACCATTCTGAGGAAATGTAATTTTGATGCAAAGGATAAAAACTCTGCGGAGAATGATTCAGTGCGAAAAGCGATTTTATATCTTCACAGTCATTATCAGGAAGACCCCACATTAACACAGCTTTCAGAAATTGCGGGGCTTAATAAAAACTATTTCAGCAGTCTTTTCCACAATTCCACGGGAAAAACCTATAAGGAATACATAAACTCTCTGAAACTTGATCATGCAAAGAAACTTGTGCTGACAGGCAATACACCCATAAATGAAATTTGCTATGATTCGGGATATAAGTCATTTACAAATTTTTTGAGAGTTTTTAAAGAAACCTATGGTGTTTCTCCCGGTGTAATGCGTGCGCAAAATAAGAATAAACAGGGCTGAAAACGTAAATAATAACCGTAATAAATACGGAGAATGAAGAAGGATAGTTTTATCCTTCTTTTTGTTTGCTATGAAAAAAAGTTTTTTAAAAGATTTACTTTACAATACGGCAGGCGCGTTTTCAATTGCAATAGGTATATATTGCTTCTCGGAAAAAATAAATGTAGCCCCCGGTGGTGTAAGCGGTATAGCCATAATGGTAAAATACCTGACAGGGCTTCCTATTGGCGGAATTTCGCTTTTTATAAATATTCCGCTTCTTTTTGTTGCGTATAAATATATAGGAAAGAAGTTTGCATTAAAAACAATGCTCGCCATTATGATATATACTATTGTTATTGACGGCATTGTAACCCCTTTTCTTCCTCAATATGAGGGAGATCGTATGCTGGGTGCAATATTCGGGGGAGTTGTCATCGGTGCAGGATTGGGGCTTGTTTTTACACGGGGAGCATCCACCGGCGGAACAGATATAATCGGCTATCTTGTTGAGAAAAAATACCCTCATATTCCAATCGGAAAGGCACTTTTGTTGGTGGATTGTGTCATTCTGGCGGTGTCGGTGTTTGTGTTTAAAAATATTGAATCTGCACTCTATGGCGTGGTTATGCTCTATACACAGAGTATGGTGATAAACAGGCTTGTCTACGGTGCGGAAAAGGGAAGAAATCTGTTTATAATTTCTTCCCAAAGTAAAAAAATTGCACAGCGGATACTCAGTGAGCGTGACCGCGGTGCAACCTTTATTGACGGACATGGTGCTTATTCAATGAAACCTACCAATATCCTTATGTGCGTTGTTCGTGTGTGGGAATATCACTATATTAAAGAGATTGTCTATCAGGAAGACCCCTCCGCCTTTGTTATCGCCACCGAAGCGGAGCATATAATCGGAGAGGGATTTTCTTGATACGGGGATGTTAGAAATTCCATAACGCAAAAAGACAAGGGAACAGTTCTGTTGCTCCCTTGTCTTTATTCTGTAAGAAGTTCTTCAAATGTCTTCTCAAAAACTTTTGCCAAAGCAATAATTTCAATGTCTGTGACAAAACGCTTGCCTGCTTCAATTCGTTGAATAGCGTTTTTATCAACATCTAATCCAATAAGCTGTAATCTTTCCGCAAGCTCCCTTTGTGAAATATCCAGTTCTGAACGAAAACGAAAAACATTTCTTCCGCAGGCATTATTCATGCCATTTTCTGTTTTATTTATAAACATAACTATCCGCCTTTTTGACATTTAGTGCTTGACACATTTAAAATGATATAATACAATAAAATTATCATGACATTCACAAGATGTCAAAATGCAGATGGAAGGTATTTTGTTATGAAATAATGTATAGGATAAATAAACTTATATAGGAACAGTTTGGGGACATGTCACTTTCTATTGCATAACGAATTGACTAAATTATAACAACGTGATACAATAGCTGTGAGTGATTTTAAGTGTAAAGTAGGCATAGAATAGCTAATTTGGGACGTACATCTTTTGGTACTTGGGGAGCAGCATTGTTAGGAGGATTAATTACCATAGTTGAATTTGCTGGATATTATTATGGGGTTCCGGTTGATCTTCCTGGAAATTAAATTTGAATTGGAGGTTTATAAAATGTCTGTATGGAATGAAATTATTACAAATAAGGATTTAACTTATTTTGTTGAATTATATGATGGATTTCATGATTGTTGTTTGAAAGAGTTGAGATACATTAGTGGGGCTTTTGTAAACAAAGATTTGTCAATGAATCCTATAAATACTCAAAGAAAGTTATTGATTTTATTTCAAAGACAAAGTGAAGATAATCCTGTTGTAGAACTGGAATTTTCATGTTTAGAATCATTAAATCTAAAGCCAGTTAATGAAGCATATACTTGTGAAATACTTGATGCGTCTATGTTTTTTGAAAACGGGAAAATTTATTGGGGCGATTCGGATTTGTTTGAAACACAAAGAGAACAGTATGAAGGAACATGGTTATGTGCAGGAAAAGCAAGGTGGAGATTTGTTGATGAAAGTGAATAGCCAATTGGGGACGTACATCTTTTGGTATGTTTTGATGAGAAATGTGTAAAAATGCTGCCAAAAAATGTACGTCCCTAAATGGCACTCTGGAAGTCGATTAACAGAACTTTTAACACCAATATACAAAAATGTCCATTTTTTTAGTAGTGGAGGAGATTGATAATATGAATATATGTAAATATATAATTTCTATAAGTACTGTTTTGGTGTTGATTTTAGCAATATATTTATTTTCCCATAATATGAATGTTAAAATGGTTACTAATAGTGCTGAAAAATTAAAAAGCGCAACTATAAAAATTTACATTGATCCATATGACTATGATTTACCAAAAATTATTGAAGTCAATGATAAATCAATGTTAGATGACTTATACTCCCTAATAAAAGGGACGACGAATGTGAAAGTTAATCGTTATCCAAGACATTCTGTTATATTAGGGAGTGATCCACAATATGAAATAACACTTTTTTACGATAATGGAGTCGAGGATAAATTTGGAACTCCTCAAAATTCGGAATTGGTGTATCGCATACTTGAAAGTAATGATGATGGGTATGTCATAGGTCAAAATAAAAAATTATCCGAGTACATTTTATATTTAGCTGAGACGAGGTGAGCAAGACAAGGGGACGGTTCTGTTGTCTCCACTGGTAAAACAAATTTTTAGCATTATGGGTGATTAATATGAAAATAAAAATATTGATTGAAGCTTCTTTAATAATCATAATTGCGCTGACCGGTTGCCGGGATATTTTATTCGGGGATAAGTTCAGAACAGAAGAGGAAATAATATCTATTTTCAAAGATAACAAAGATGTATTTGTTGATATTGTCAATGACTTATCAGAATTTAAATTTCATTGGTCCATAGATACTGATTCTTCAGACAGATCGGCGCGCCCAGATTGGAAATATGCTGATTTAAATAATGGAATTCAACTTGTTGTTTTGGAAAAAGAAAACTTTGACGAGTTGCCCTCAATTTATATAAAGGCAAAGAAAAACAGAAGCATAAATTCTGTAATAATAGAACATAAATTTAAAATTATTACAAGCGATCATTATATGGATACAGATTGTATATATTTCGTAAAACAAACATCTATTGGTTACGATGCAGGAATAATGTATTGTCCGGGAGGAATTACAGAAGATCCTTATATAACAAAAATGGTTCCAATCGAAGATTCATGGTATTACTACGAGGCTAAGTAGCCCAACAGGAACAGCCTGAGGAAGTGTCACTTTCTGTTGCATTTCAAACTAACTGAAAGCCACTTGGGGACGTACATTTTTTGGTATCGTTGGATCATTAGGGGTGATAGAGACAGCGGCAGCGCCTTGTACAGGAGAAAGTTCATATGCGATTGTTGGTGCAATGCCATAAAAAAGGAGGATTATATGAGATTTTTTACAGGAGAACTTTGGAAAGGTATAAACGGAATGTCAGATGTTTACGATATTGAAACTGCAGACGAGATATTCCTGAAGAATATACAAAAATATAATGAATACTTTGACACAGAAGTAGCACGTGTTTTACCAAAGGAAACATTAGAATTATATAAAAAATATGCCGGATTTCATGATATGGAAATTATAAAATTACAATATGAGAAAAATGAATTCTGCATTTATGGGAAAACAGTAAATATTATATTTAATGGCGTTAAAGAGTTACGTGGAAATCTTATTGGTATCATTGACACATTTGGTTATATGGAAATTTTATATCGTGAAGCGACGGATGATTTTCAAATAGGAATACTCTTTTCTTGGGAAGATAGTATTTATATAACTTGTAGCAGTATCGTTGTCAAAGAACAGGAACAGCCTGAGGATGTGTCGCTTTCTGTTGCATTTCAAACTAACTGAATATAACAAAAAAACAGAGTCTACGTTGTAGACTCTGTTTTAGATTGCCCGTAATTATCTGTTGTTAATAATCTTTGTAAGTTCAACAGGATCAACAATCTTGCCGTCCTTGTAAACTCTCATATTACCGGAAGCGATTTCGTCAATAAGAATAACTTCACCGTTGTTGTAACCAAACTCAAACTTAATATCCCAAAGGTCAAGACCAAGTGTCTTAAGGTCGTCAGCAATAATCTTTGTGATAGCAAGGGTCTGCTTCTTCATGCTTTCAAACAGTTCAGGAGACATAACGCCGAGAGCTGCAAGTCCTTCGCCTGTTACGAGGGGATCGCCCTTTTCGTCATTCTTGAAAGTACATTCAACATAACCACCATCAAGAACTGTACCGTCTTCGATATATTCACCGTATCTGCGGATAAAGCTGCCTGTTGCAACAAGACGGCAGATAACTTCAAGACCGTGACCGAATACTTTACCGGGAAGAACTTCCATAGTAGCATCGTCAAGGTTTGCATCTACATAATGAGTCTTGATACCTGCTTTCTTAAGAAGCTCGAAATAGTAAATGGATGTCTGAAGGTTTGCCTTACCAATACCTTCAATAGTAAGACCTACAGAGTTTTCACCGGGATCGAAAACGCCATCTTTACCGGTACAATCATCCTTAAACTTCAAAAGAACGTTGCCGTTTTCAAGTTTATAAACGTCTTTTGTTTTTCCTGTGTACAATTTTTCCATATCAAAAACTCCTTCACATATAACGTATGTAACTATTTTAGCACAGTTTTTTTTTCGTGTATACATTTTTTTTCAAAAAATTTCAAAAAAATTAAAACAGCATTCAATAGAACGCTGTTTTAATGAAAATCACTTTTCTTCAAGTGCTTGTATAAATGTCAAATCTGAAAGCCTGAACCCCTTATCTGCTACACAGGTTTCGCTGAAAGGAACACCCTGGTATCTTCCTGTATCGGAATATGTTCTTGAGCCGGACGGAGCAGGGTCATTAAAGAGAATCAGATCCCCTTCGTAAGCAACCGCAACTATTGTATGCGGGAATGAGGAATATCTTACCATTATGCCCTCCGGATGAAGGTCAAGCGCTTCTTTAATCGCAGCTCTTGCAATAGTATCATCCTTGTCCGGATTTACTATAAATGTACCGCCGGAGTTGGAATCCCTTCCGCCGTAGTACGGGCTTGTCTCCGAAAGAGCTGAAACAAATTTGACACCAAGTTTGTCCACAATTACATGATGGTAACAATACTCGCCTCTGCCACTCATTTCATAGTTTATTGCAGCTACGTCATTGGGAGTGATTCTGAGCCCTCTCACATTACTGATAAGCATAGCGTAACAACATGTCCAACAATAACCGCTTCCGTAAGAGGGGAGATTGAATTCCGATGAGTTCTGGAAATAATACGCCTGCCCGTCAATAGCCTCTCTTGTGTCAGAGGATATCATATCGGGCGAGAATCCGAAATATACAATTTCATTCTCTTTGTCATAGGAAAGCACATATCCGAAAACATTTGCAACATCCTTGGCAGGAACAGCAAAGTGGTTTCTGACGTAAATACACGGTGCTGCCAACTGCCTGTAAGAAAATTCTTCATCCGAGCCCCCTGTCATATCAGCGATGGTAGCATATTCATCATCCGGAGTGAAACAGATGGAAACGCGGGAGTTACTTACTACCACACTGTCGTGACCGGGGAATGTTTTATATGTAAGCCCGAGTACATCTGAAAGCGTTTTTATATCCACATAAGTTACCCCGTCGCGGATAATAGGCTGAAAAAGGAAAGAAACCTTTTTGCCGTTTACCTGTATATCGACGGGAGTATCTTCATAGGCAAAAACTCCGATATTTGACACTGTCAGTATGACAGCTATGAAAAGTGCACATAATTTTTTCATATATGTATGCAACCTTTCTTATAATATATATTTAATCTTACCATATATGTCGGAATATGTCAATTAGCAAAAAAATGTTGACAATAAGTACTTTCTGTGGTATTATATGCTCGTTAATAAATTTTAATACCTAAAAACGATGATGGAGAGTGCATTTGGAAAGCTTTCGAGAGAGGTGCCGGCTGGTGAAAGGCGCTAAAGCGGAACAGATTGCTGTAGCTCCTGAGTTGAAAGGAAGAAAGCTTGAGAAGTGATTAGACCCTTTCCGAGAATGCTGCGTCAGTGCATAGGGCTTGATAGAGTCTGAAGGGGTAGCGGGAAAAACCCGTTGCAATTTGAGTGGTACCGCGGGTGGAATGCTCGTCTCAAGGAAAATTTCTTTGGGGCGTTTTTTTATGTCTGCAATGTTCTCAAAGATAAGAGAGGATTTGATAAAATGGAAGAAACAATGATGACCGGTCTTGACCTTAAAATCAGTGAAGTTGCTGCCAGAATCAAGGAACTTCGCCAGATTGGCGGTATGTCCGTCGAGACAATGGCAAAGCTTACAGGTGTTTCCCGTGATGAGTATGTAGCCTGTGAAGAGGGAAAGCATGACCTCAGCTTTGCATTTATTTACAGATGTGCACTTGCGTTCAAGGTTGGTGTAACCGATATTATCGAGGGCGTAAGCTCTAACCTTAAATCATTTACCGTTACAAGAAAGGGCGAGGGCTCAATAATTGACCGTGCACACGGTATGATTTACTACAACCTTGCTTCTGCATTTAAGGGCAGAGTGGCAGAGCCCCTTTATGTTCACGCTATCTATGATGAGAATGCAGAACGTGGCGATATGGAGCTTACAAGCCACGACGGACAGGAAGTTGATATCGTAATCAGCGGTTCTCTTAAGGTTCAGGTTGGCGGACACAGTGAAATTCTTCACGCTGGTGACAGTATTTATTACGATAGTTCCGCACCTCACGGTATGGTTGCCGTAGGAGGTAAGGACTGTGAGTTCTATGCAATCGTTCTTAACGGAGAAAAGAAAGAGTCCAAGGAAGAAGAAAAGGCTATCGTTAAGACTAAGTACAAGCCCCACCGCGAATATAAGAGAGTATACAACAACTTCATTGATGTTGTTGAGGATGAAAACGGCTGTCTTGAAAAGATTTCATTCAAGAATGAAGATAAATTTAACTTTGCATTCGATGTTATCGATGCAATTGCAGATAAAAAACCTGAAAAACTTGCAATGCTTCACCTTACAAAAGATAAGAAGGAAAGACGCTTTACCTTTGCGGATTTTAAGCGTGAATCAGCAAGATGTGCGAACTATTTTGAATCAATTGGCATCAAAAAGGGCAGTAAGGTAATGCTCGTTCTCAAGCGTCACTATCAGTTCTGGATTGCAATTCTTGCACTTCACAAGATTGGTGCAGTAGCAATTCCTGCAACATACCTTCTTCAGGAACATGACTACGAATACCGTTATAATGCGGCAGGCGTTGACGCAATCCTCTGCACTGCAGACGACGATATTGCAGACCGTGCCGAAAGTGGTGCAAAAAATGCAACCACACTTAAGGAAAAAATCCTCGTAGGCGGAAAGAAAGACGGCTGGAGAGACTTTGACGAAGAGTACAAGAATTTCTCCGAAGTTTACGAAAGAAAAGAAGATTCTCCCTGCGGAAGTGACGATATGCTTATGTACTTTACATCAGGTACTACCGGCAATCCCAAGATGGCACTTCACGCATACACATATCCTCTCGGTCATTTCCATACTGCCAACTACTGGCATTGTGTTGATCCCGAGGGCTTGCACCTTACCATTTCCGATACAGGCTGGGCAAAGGCTGCATGGGGTAAGATTTATGGTCAGTGGCTTTGTGAAGCGGCTCTGTTTGTATATGACTTTGACAAATTTGACGCGGCAGACATCCTTCCGCTGTTCTCAGAATACGGAATTACAACATTCTGCGCACCTCCCACAATGTACAGAATGCTTATGAAGGAGGATATTTCCAAATACGATATGTCTTCCGTTCAGCACGCAAATACTGCAGGTGAGGCACTCAATCCCGAAGTTTATAAGCAGATTAAAAACCTTACAGGTCTCCGCATTATGGAAGGTTTCGGTCAGACAGAAACAACCTGCCTTATCGGTAACCTCTACGGCAGAGAATATAAGCTCGGTGCTATGGGTAAACCAGTACCGCTTTATGATGTTGATATTGTTGACCCCGACGGAAACAGCGTGGATGTCGGTGAAAACGGCGAAATCGTTATCCGTACAAGTGAAAGAGTTCCTTGCGGTCTCTTCAAGGGATACTATAAGGACGAAGAAAAGACCAAGGAAGTATGGCACGACGGTCTTTATCACACAGGCGACGTTGCATACCGCGATGAGGATGGCTTCTACTTCTATGTAGGTCGTGTTGATGACGTTATCAAGTCCTCCGGTTACAGAATCGGACCCTTTGAAATTGAAAGCGTTATTATGGAGCTTCCCTATGTTGTGGAATGCGGCGTATCTGCGGCTCCCGACGAGGTTCGCGGTCAGGTAGTTAAGGCAAGCATCGTTCTTACAAAGGATACCGTTCCCAGCGATGAACTCAAGAAGGAAATCCAGAACTATGTCAAGGAGCATACTGCACCTTACAAATATCCGAGAATTGTTGAATTTAGGGAATCACTTCCCAAGACAACAAGTGGTAAGATTATAAGAAATCAGCTTTAATGGTATCAGGCGGTGTAATTTTACACCGCCTGTTTTAAAGAAAAGGAGATAATTATGGCATTCATATTATCAAGTATTGCAACTGTATTAGGTCTCATTGAACCTTTTAATAAGAAAATGAAAACTATTCTCATATTCAATTTCATTGGAAATTTGCTCGTGGGAGTA